>JANLGX010000158.1 GCA_024654005.1 Gemmatimonadaceae bacterium
CGGCGCACTGATGGACGATCTCACGAATCGCGTAAACATCATCGAGCGACAGCAGCAGCTCCTCATCGCCGGCTTGAAGGAGTGGCTGATCCTCCAGCAGGCGGGGAACGCTTTGGACGGAAACAACAAGCTCAAGGGATTCCTTCTCGCCATCGATCCGGCGCTGAACTTCGCGCCGCCTCCGCAGCAGCGGCAGATCATCCAGAAGCCTAGTCCAAACGCTACCCAGATTCCCGGCCGGCAGATTCGCGGGATCGTCCTCCACGACACCGAGGGCTCCGAGGCCGCGACTATCTACGAGTTCACCCGCAACCGTCGCGCCTCGGCGCACTACCTGGTGGCGCAAAGCGGACGCATCACGCAGTTCGTGCTGGACGCTGGCGCCGCGTGGCAGGTGCGGGCCGCGGATCGGAACCGGCCTGACTGGCTGGACCCAGCTCCCCCGAACAACGGCGTGTCCGATGTCAACGCCTGCACCATCGGTATCGAGTTGGAGCTGCTGCCCACCGATGCCTCGGGAGCCTACCCTGCAGAGCAGATCGCGGCGCTCAAGTGGCTGGTGGGCAACCTGCGGGCCAAGTACCGTCTGGGTCTGGAGCGCGTGGTGACGCACGGTTGGCTCCAGTCGGATCGCGCCGATCCGCGAGGATGGCGCATGGAGTGGCTGAGCTGATGCTGTGGCTCGCCACGTGGCAGGACAACACGTGCACGGCTAACTGGTATCCCATCGGCTTGGCGGTCACCCCCGAACAGCTCCAGCCCTTCTGCGTCGAGATCAACGACGGTAAGCCGCTTTCGTGGGAATTCGACAAGGACACTAACTCGTGGGCTGCCAAGGACGTGACCGGCAACAGCTGGTACGTCATTCAGCGGGTGAAGCGGGTGGACTGATGGAGTCGGCCATGAGTGGCGAGGCTGCAATTATGAGCACCACGGACGAGATGATCCAGGATGGTGAGGAGAAGGCTAGGCAGATTTTCGAGCAAGCCTTGGAGCGGGCGCGCAGAACCGCACTTGAAGATAAGGAGTACGGGGCAGCGATGTACGCCGCCATCCTCTCGAAGCTGGCCGACGCCGCCTGTCAACAGGTCGCGATCGCAGGCCAGCGATACGAGCGCTTCATCGATGAACACGATCACGAGCGGATGAAGCGCGAACTTTCGGAGATGATGCATCGGGTCTATGCTCGGGTGCGGGAGCGCGAGGATAGGGAGATGGAAGAACTACTCGCCTCGCTCTCGATAGCGCCCCGCAGGAGTAAGGCGGATTCTCGGGGCTCTCCGCGCGTCTGGTGCCCTTCTACGGGCATGGCCTAGTTCTTGGTCAGCACGAACTTCACACTGCTGCTGTTGCTGGCCCCATAGGAGTTGGCGACAACGCCCATGTAGAGCACGTCCGATGAGTAATTGACCGACAGATTCCCGTCCACGCTCGTCATCATCAGGACGTTGATGCTTTGCTGGGCAAACGAGGGCCCGCCCCCGTAGATGTACATCGACCCGTTGTAGTCACCCCTGAACGTGCCCCCGCCGAACCACCGGAAGTTTTTCACCGACCGCAACCACACGGCGTCCTGGGTCCCGCCGAACACGTAGAGTTCCCGGCACTCGATATCCCGTCCGCCCCAGCCGTTGTAGAGGTCCTGCACAAGGAACGTCTCGCCGTAGCTGCCCGAGCCCGTGTAACTGATCCAGACTCGATAGAAGTGCTGGAATGAGGAGAGCGTGCCGTCAGACTTGGAATGCACCCAGACGGCGTTCGAAATGTGCCGCCCGTCGTTGACGGTCAGAGCGATGTCTTCCAGCCCGCCCGCCGAATCGCCCGCCCATTCCAGTGCTCCGCCCGTCGCGTCGAAGTCGAACCTGATCCCCGTCTTGGTCATGCCGGCGCCGATGATCGTGACGCCCTGCATCAGGCCGGGCTTGCTCTTGAGCCAGTAAGTGCCCACGGCCGGGAGATAGAGGCGGCTCGCCGTCTCGTTGCGGTGACTCGCGATGTAGGTGATCGCGGCGTTGAGTGCCGGTGTGTTGTCCACGCTGGAATCATTGGCGACGCCGCCGAACTCCTCCAGCGTGACGCCCCCGATGGGATTGGCGATCGACGCTGAGGGTGAGGCATAGGCGAGGCCAGCAGGTGCGAACGGGGCAGGCGCGAATGTCGCCATGTCGCCGTTTGGGGCCGGCGTGGATGTCAGCGCGACTCCGCCGAGCAGCGAGGCCGCGAGGATCAGGGGGAGAAGAAATCGCTTCATCAGGGCACCAGCTCCATCTGGAACATCGGGGATGCCTGCCCCACCGCATCCACTGTGAGGGTGGACCCGGAGTCTTGGTAGGTCTGCACCGTCACGTAGTCGCCGACCGCGAGGGTTACCGTGCAGGTCGCGTTGACGCCGGGGCGATCACCTCCCCCAACAGGTGGCGCCGACTGCCAGATCAGGGCGGTTGTCCCGTTCAAGATGATGCGGAGCTGGCGTTGGGAGCCGGTCGCGTTGGAAGAGAATATCGCCGCGGCGGTGATCCGGTAGTCGCCGGCAGTCTGAGCAGTGAGGCGTCCCGTGTTGCTGGCCGTGGAATGGATGCCGTCCGTGTCTTTCAGCTCGCTGTCGAAGGTTAACGTGGTCAGGCCGGATATCACATTGATGGCCGCGCTATTGTAGACCTTGGCCTTGGGCAAGTCCGCGATCTTGGGCGCGGTGACGGCGGCCGCCTCTAGGCTCGCGGTGGGGATCGTCCCGCCCGCGCCGCCGAACTTCCCGTCGATGGTATCAAGTGCGGCCGCTAGCGTCGTCTTGAGATATGTCCCGGCGTTGTCGGAGCCTACGCCCTTGCCGAGAGCCAGATTCGTTGTAGCGGTTGACATCTACATCGGCCCTCCCATCAGAGGTTTCCTAGGTCGTCGATGACGAAGTTGTCGAGATCGTCCAGCGTGTAGCTGTCCAGGCGGTCCAGTGTGCCGTAGATCACGTCTAGCGGCAGCACGGAGACGGCGTTGTTATTGGGCAACGTGTAACGCAGGTAGGTGCCTCCCCCCAGGACGAAGACGGTGCTGTTGTTGGGGAGCGTGTAAGTCGGCATCAGGCGATCTTCCACGGATGGATCAGCACGAGGCCGATGGACGGGTACGTCTCACCGCTGATGGTGAGCACCGTGCGCCACTCCCACAGGCCATCCTCGTTGGTGTCCGTGGCGTCGGGTGCGTAGGAAAACTTCCCGTTGGTCGCATCGTCGATGTCGTAGTTTCCCGCGGTCAGCGCTTTCACCTGACTGCCCCGCCTGTTCACCAGCGCTCCGGCAAAGGTGGCCCCGGTGATATCCAGCGCCGAGTTGTCCTGCTTGAACACTTGCAGGAG
>JANLGX010000159.1 GCA_024654005.1 Gemmatimonadaceae bacterium
CGATGTGCAAGCCGCCGAGCTCGTCCACGTCTAGCTCGTTGCCGTCGGGATCCTTGATGCGCGACGGCTTCGACTCCGTGACGCCTTGCCCCAGCTTGATGTCGGTTCCACGGCCGGCCATGTTCGTCGCGATCGTGACCGCGCCCGGCTGCCCCGCGGCCGCCACGATCTCGGCCTCGCGCTCGTGGTACTTGGCGTTCAGCACGTTGTGCGGAATGCCGCGCTGCCTGAACCGGCGTGACAGCACCTCCGACGAGTCCACGCTCGCGGTTCCCACCAGCACCGGGAAGCCCAGCTGGTGCAGCCGCTCGGTCTCGCCGACTATCGCGTTGATCTTCTCGTTCCGCGTCTTGTAGACGAGATCGTGCCGATCGTCCCGGATCACCGGCCTGTTGGTCGGTATCACGGAGACCTCGAGACCGTAGATCTGGTGGAACTCCGTCTCCTCGGTCTCCGCGGTTCCCGTCATGCCGGCCAGCTTGTCGTACATCCGGAAGTAGTTCTGGATGGTGATCGTGGCCAGCGTCTGCGTCTCTTCCTTGACCTGCACGCCCTCCTTGGCCTCGACGGCCTGGTGCAGCCCCTCCGACCAGCGGCGCCCCGGCATCGTGCGGCCCGTGAACTCGTCCACGATCAACACCTGCCCGTCCACCACCACGTAGTTCACGTCTAGCTCGTACAGCGCGTGCGCCTTGAGCAGCTGGTGGATGATCGTCAGCCGCTCGCTCTTCTGCGCGTACTCCGCGTTGAGCGCGTCCCGCTTCGCGATCTTCTCTTCCGCGGACAGATCGGGATCGTGCTCGACGCGGTGCGTCTCGATCGAGATGTCGGGTAGCATGAACGCGTCGTGGTCGCTCGGCGACAGATAGTCCACGCCGCGATCGGTCAGGTGGACCGTGTGTCCCTTCTCGTCGAGCACGAACAGCAGGTCTTCCTCGGTATCGCGGTATTGCTGCTTGCTCGCGGGCAGCTTGCGGTCGGCGATGTGCGCCAGCTCGGTCTTGAGCACGAGCTGCTTCACTCCCGTCTCCTGCATGACCTTCGCGAGCCGCTTGTGCTTCGGGCCGCCGAGGCGTGCCTGGTACAGCTTGAGGCCGGCTTCCTCGGTCTCGCCCGCGGCCAGGAGCTTCTCGCCTTCGGCGACGAGTGTGTTCACCAGATCCATCTGCCGGCGAACCAGCCTCGCGACCGCCGTGTTGTGCTGAGCGTATTCGGCGTCGCTCTCCTTCCCGACCGGACCGGAGATGATGAGCGGCGTCCGGGCCTCGTCGATGAGGATCGAGTCCACTTCGTCGATGATCGCGTACGCGTGCTTCCGCTGCACCCGCTGCTCGAGGGCGACGACCATGTTGTCGCGGAGGTAGTCGAAGCCGAACTCGTTGTTCGTGCCGTACGTGATGTCGCACTCGTAGGCCGCGCGCCGGTCCGGCGTGCCCGGCTCGGTGTCGTCGAGGCAGCCGACGGTGAGGCCGAGGTAGCCGTACACGGCGCCCATCCACTGCGAGTCGCGCCGCGAGAGGTACGAGTTGACCGTCACCAGGTGCGCGCCCTTCCCCGGGAGCGCGTTCAGGTACAGCGGCAGCGTCGCGACCAGCGTCTTTCCTTCGCCCGTCGCCATCTCGGCGATCCGCCCCATGTGGAGCTGGATGCCGCCGATGAGCTGCACGTCGTACGGGATCATGTTCCAGACGCTCTCGACGGCCGTGACCGTGACCGTCTGCCCGACGAGGCGGCGACAGGCCTCGCGCACGGTAGCGAAGGCCTCGGGCAGGAGCTCGTCGAGAACTTCCGCCGTCGCGTCGCGCAGCTCGCCTTCGACGCCCCCGCGGCCGTCGGCTCCGCCGAGCTCGATGTCGAGACGCTCGCGCTCCCGCGGATCGGTGGCGGTGCGTTTGGCTTCCTTCAGCTCGGCGATCCTGCGCTCCAGATCGTCCGTGACTTCGGCGATGCGCGCGCGGAACTTCGCTGTCTGCCCCCGCAGCTCCTCCTCGGAGACGGACGCGAGGCGAGCATAGTGCTCGTTGATCTCGTCCACGATCGGCTGCACCCGGCGGCGCTCCCGCTCGTGCCTGCTGCCGACGAATTTTGCGACGATCCCTTTCAGCATTCAGAAACCTCTTGGTGACCGATACAGACCGGCAGCCGCGATGTACTCGCGGACCGCGTCGCTCACGAAGCCCGTGATCGGAAGCCCGCGGCGAACGCGGTCGCGAATCTCCGTGGATGACACGTCCACGCGCCGGGCGGTCACTATCTCCGGCTTGTGCCCGGAGAGCTTCGGG
>JANLGX010000163.1 GCA_024654005.1 Gemmatimonadaceae bacterium
TGGCGATCGCGGTCGCTTCCTCGCGGACGCGACGCGGCAGCTTCCCGGCCTGCGGGAGCGCGAGCAACCGCCGGATCTCGCCGGAATTCCTCGCGAGCAGCGCCGCGCAGAGTGAGTCTACGTATCCAAGCATAGGCCCTCCGTGACAGATCGGCGCCTGACGGCCACTTCCTCCGTCAGGTCCACTTTGCAACTACTACACCAATTGGCGCAATAGTTTCAGGGCCCTTCTGTACGAAATGCTACAAATGTGCTGCTGCGGAAAATTATCGATTCCGCGGCGGCCGCTTGATGATCGCGCTGCCGGGCGTAAGCGACCCAATGGTGATCGGAAGCCGACCCGTAATTGGGATTTCCACAAGCAGGGCTCGGGCCGCGGCGATCTGCGAAACGGGCGCGCCGCTCCAGGCAATGAGGTACGTCGGCACGGATGGGATCTGGCTCAGCAGGTACGGGTTCCCGAACGCCACCACGATCGGATCCCGGCCGCGCGCCGAGCTGCGCTGGACGAAATCCACGAACGGTTGTGGGGCGCCAACCGTCACGGCGTCCCAACCCTGGCCCACGTACGAGCCGATGATGGTCACGTCCGCGGAGTCCGTGGCGGCCTCCAACCGCGCCAGCGACCCGGAGATGTCGTCCGCGGGGACGAAGATCGTCCGCAAGCGGGGGTAGACGCGCCGTAGTTCGGCGTTGAATGCCGCGCCCGCGGCGAGATCGGCTCGACGCGCGACCGTGATAGACAGAACGCGCATGCCGGGCGTCGGGTTGCGCAGGAGCTGTCGGCCTGAATCCTTTAGGAGGACTATCGACCGATCCGCAATCTCACGCGCGACCGCGAAGTTGGCGCTGCCGCCCACCACCGCGCGCACCGAATCGAGCGCCACGGCCCGGTTGCGGTCCAGACCCATCCGCTGTTTGAGAGCCAGGAGTCGCCGGACCGTGGCGTCGATCCGCGCTTCAGTGTACCGGTTCTCGGCGACGCCTTCGACGATCGCGTCGATCGTCGCGCGCACGTCGAGCGGCTGGATCAGCACGTCCGCGCCGGCCGCGACCGCGCGCTTGGTCGCCTCCTCGGCGCCGAACTGGTCGAGCACGCCGCGCATGTCCATCGCGTCGGAGATGATGACACCGCCGAATCCCATCTCTTCCCGCAACAGATCGGTGAGGACCTCGCGCGACAGCGTCCCGGGCACGCCGGTCGAATCCAGCGCGGGCATGACGCCGTGGAACGACATCATCGCGCCCACTCCGGCGGCGATCGCCGCGCGGAACGGCGTGAGCTCCAGACTGTCGAGCCGCGCCCGGCTCACCGTGATCACCGGCAACGCGAGGTGCGAGTTCACTTCCGTGTCGCCGTGTCCCGGGAAGTGCTTGCCCGTAGCGAGCATGCCGTGCTCCTGCAGCCCGCGGATGAAGGACGCGCCGAGCCTGCCGTCGAGGTGCGGGTCTTCGCCGTAGGAGCGGACGTTGATCACCGGGTTGGCCGGATTGCTGTTGACGTCGAGTATCGGCGCGTACGCGATGTGGATGCCGAGCGCGCGCCCTTCGATCGCCGTGACCCGCCCCTGCTCGTAAGCCAGCGCCGTGTCGCGCGTGGCGCCGAGCGCCATCTGCGTGGGAAAGAGCACCGCTCCGCCGAGGTCGATCGCGTTGGGAACGAAGTAGCCGCCTCGCGCGCGGTAGCCCGCGCCAAACTCGAGGTCCGCGCCGATCAGGAGCGGAACTTCGATGAGCCGCTGCATCGCGTTCAGCTTGGCAGCGATCTCGGTCGGCGATCCGACGGAAACGGTGTATCCGCCGACCTTGTCCTCGGTGATCTCTCTGCGCACGCGCTGCCACTGCGGCGAGTCGAGCGACGTATAATCGCCGAGCACCGTGGGCCAGACCATCTGCGCGGCTTTCTCGCGCAGGGTCATGGACGCAAGCACGGAATCCACCCAGTTGGAAGCCTGTGCCGCGCTGCCAGGTTGCGGTGTGGACGCCGGGATCGCCGCGCATGACAGGCACGCCGCAGCGACGAGGGGGATTAGTGATTTGTGATTAGTGATTAGTAACTCCGGAGGATGGGAAAAGCTTGGCGGTCGTCGTGACTAATCACCAATCACCAATCACCAATCACCAATCACCAATCACCAATCACCAATCACCAATCACCAATCAC
>JANLGX010000164.1 GCA_024654005.1 Gemmatimonadaceae bacterium
CAGGAGACGAACAGCTCGACGTTCGACTTCGAGAACCGGCTCTGGCCGCGTCCGTCCGACCCGAATCTGCAGGTGGGGTTCTCGACGAGCTCCGCGCGAATGATCAGCGATCAGTTTCTCATCTTTCCGTCCGCGCGGCCGTTCGCCAGAGACGGCCTGGCCGGCGGCGGTAATCCGTCCAACGACGCGATCTACTCCACTCCCTCCGAGCATCTGAACACCGCCCAGCGTCCGCGGGCGCTATACCACATGAGAATACGGTACCAGGCCGAGGGCGGCGGCGATGCGGGCGGATTGATGCTGGGTTCGGTGCAGCTCCGTCCCAGCTCCGAGCGACTGTACGTGGACGGGATTCTACTGACGCGCGGAGTGGACTACACCGTCGATTACGACCTCGGTCGCGTGACGTTCGCGCGCCCGGACACGCTCTTCCAGCGGCCGCGGCAAGTGAGCGTGCAATACGAGGAGAATCCGCTGTTTGCCGACACGCCGACGTCCATCACCGGCGTGGCCGCGGAGTTTCTCATGGAGCGCGGACAGATCAGCTTCACCGCGATCTCGCAGTCACAGAAGACGACGTTCAACCGGCCGCCGCTCGGGTTCGAGCCTGTCGCGTCGCTCGTGGCGGGAGTGAGCGGCCTCTTCGACTTCGAGGCCGACCCGCTCACGCGGCTCGTGTCACGGCTGCCGTACGGTCGCACGTCGGTGCCGTCGCGCGTAAGCGTATCCGGCGAGCTCGCGATGAGCCGCCCGCGCCCCAACTCGGCGCTGCAGGCGTTCATCGAGTCGTTCGAGGGCGAGGGCGGAATTCAGATTCCGCTGACCGACGGCACCTGGTACTACGGCAGCCAGCCCGCGCTCGGGACGGCGCTGGCGCTGAGAGCGGGAAGCGACGCGCTGGCGGTCGAGCGCGCCGCCACGATGGCCTGGCAGAGCAACGGGCTCGACGTCAGCGGCAGGCCGGTGCAGTACACCATCCGGCAGATCGATCCACAGACGGAGCTGTTCGGCAGCGGCGTCGCCGGTCCGGAGACGCTCCTCTGGATGACGTTGTATCCGCTCTCGGTCGGAGGGTTATACAACCCCGAGAAGCGCGCCTTCCAGTGGAACGCCGAGGCCACCGCGATCGGCCGGCGGTGGCGCTCGATCAGAACCGTGCTTGGTCCATCCGGCGTCGATCTGTCGCGCGTGGAGAACCTCGAGTTCTGGGCGCAGGTCGATACTTCCCCCGAGGGACGCGCGCGCAATCCGCTGCTCGTGTTCGACTTCGGTGACGTGTCGGAGAACACGCTGGTATTCGCGCCGGACACTCTCCGGATCGTCGGTGGCCCGACCGCCGTATCGGACAGCGTGTATTCCGGCCGCGCGATCCGCGGGCTCGACCGGCTGGACAGCGAGCGCGACCAGTTCTCGCGCGCGTTCAACGTGACGAGCGACGACATCGGCCTTCCGGGCGACAGGACGGAACGGCTGACATTGATCGCCGGGGCCGCCGGTGAGGCCGAAACGCTGCACGGTCATCCGCTGTGCATCGGCGGAGCGAGGTTCTCGCAGCTGCTCGGAGACTCGCGGGCCAACTGCACGGTCGCGAACAACCGCCTCGACGAGGAAGACATCGACTTCGACAACGTGTTGAACCTGACGCAGACGGAGCGCGAGCAGGAGCGGTGGCGCAGATACGTGGTCGACCTGTCCAACCCCGAGTCGTTCAACCGCGTCGGCCGGTGCGCGCCGGCGCCGCGCACCTTCAACTCGAGTGGCGCACAGCAGGTCTGCTGGGTTCTGGTCCGCGTGCCCTTCCGCTCGCCCGATGATTCACTCGGCGAAGCGCTGCTCCGCCGCGTGCGAGCGCTGCGCATCACCATGATCTCCGGCGGCGCCGGAACCCTAGGCGACGAATTCGTGCGCGTGGCGCTCGCGCGGCTGCGGCTCACGGGCGCGCCGTGGCTCAAGCGCGACGACAAGCCGCTGGTCGGAATCGGGGGAGAGCGCCAGGCGGCGGGCGGCTACGTGATTGCCGGCGTCATCGGCACGCAGGACCGGAACCGCACCGGCGGCATCGACTACGAACCGCCGCCCGGCGTCATCGACGAGCCCGACACGAAGACGATCGCGCACTCGTCCGCCCGCGTGCAGATCAACGAGCGCTCGCTCAGGCTGACCGCGGGCGGGCTCGAGCGATACGAGCGGGCGGAAGCGTATTACCGCTTTCCCGAAGGGCAGAAGAACTTCATGGGATACAAGCAGCTCCGCCTGTGGGCGCGCGGGATAAACGGCGGCTGGGGCGCGGAGGGAGAGCTGCACTTCTTCGTGAAGCTCGGACGCGACCCCAACAACTTCTACATGTATCGGACGCCGCTGAACGGCGGCGTGACCCGCGCGGCCTGGCTGCCGGAGATTCGAGTGGACTTCCAGAAGTTCTTCGCGCTCAGGGCCCAGATCCAGAACGCGTTTCTCTCGGGCTCGAAAGCCAACACGTGCACCGGGCTCGATTCCGTTCTCATAGCGAATACCCCGGCGACCGCGGGCGTGTCGTCGGGCGGGCGCTTCGCCGCGTGCGCCGACGGGTACGTCGTGTACACGATTGCCCCCGGATCGAGCGCGCCGAACCTGGCTTCGGTGCAGGAGCTTGCCGTCGGCATGGTGCGGGTGAGCGAGGGCGGCGGGAGCCGGCCGATCGCTCCGGGCGATACTCTCGAGCTGTGGGTCGATGACATCAGGCTCGCGGACGTCGTGGAC
>JANLGX010000140.1 GCA_024654005.1 Gemmatimonadaceae bacterium
CATTGCTTCCTCGAACGTGAGACTCCGCGCGTACCGCAAAGTCCCGTACGCTCGCCAGAGCTTGTCTTCGATAATATAGCCCGCGTCCCGGAGCAGCACACGCCTGGCTTCTTCCTCGCGCTCGACCACGTGACGCACCACGCGGACGAGGTGGTCGAGCAGCTCCTCCTCCGATCTGCCGAGCGTGGTCTGGTTCGACATCTGGAAGAAGTTGCCGACGACCTCGCTCCCCTCGCCGTACAGCCCGCGGTACGTGAGCCCCATCTGCTGCAGCCCTGTGAGGACCTTGCCGATCTCCTTCGTGAGCACGAGACCGGGGAGATGGATGAGCACCGACGCGCGCAGCCCCGTGCCGGTGTTGGTCGGACACGCGGTGAGGTAGCCGAACTCCTGGTGGTACGCGTAGGGAACCCGCCCGCCGACTTCCCGATCAATCGCCTCCACCTCCGAGTATGCCTCGTTCACCGCGAAGCCCGACCGCAGCGACTGCAGCCGCAGGTGGTCCTCCTCGTTGATCATGATCGAGGACTGCCGCGCGAGGAACACCGCCGCCCCACTGCGCACCGGATGCTGCGGGTCCAGCCCAGCCAGCTCCCGGCTCACCAGGTGCCGCTCGTGCAGCAGCAGCCGCTCGCCGGGCTCCATCTCATCGACGCGCAGCATGACGCCGTGGTCACTGCCGGTCACCGCGGGAATGGCATCGCGCACCTGCGCGAGCACGCGCAGCCGCTCGCCGTCCCGCGCGCGCGACGCGAACGCGTACCCTTCGACGTTGCGCGCGAGGCGGATGCGCGTGGACAGCACGATGTCGGAGTGCTCGCCCGACGCATCCAGCCATTGCACGCCCCCACTCGGGAGCAGCGAGAGGTCTAGCGCCATGGTCGTAGCTCTTGGCCGCCGGCACGGAACATCACTCCAGGCCTCTGAGCTTGTCCCGGATGTCGGCGGCCATCTCGAACTGCTCGGACTCGATCGCGCGCTGGAGCCGCTCGCGCAGCTCGCCGGCCGTCACCGAGCGCTCGACGTCGCCCTCGGATGGTGCCACGTACCTGTGCCCGACGTGCCGCGAGTTGCCGTGCACCCGGCGCAGCAGCTCGCGCAGGCTCTTCTCGAACGCGTCGTAGCAGTGCGGGCAGCCCAGCCGGCCGGTGCTGCGGAAGTCGCGCAGCGTGGACGAGCAGAACGTGCACCGGGCCGCGTCGTCCGACGCCGTCGGCATGTGCTGGTGCACGCTCTGCAGCAGCTCCGTCACCTGCTCCTTCGGAACAACCAGCGAAGTCTCGACGCCCTGCTCCGCCGCGCACTTCTCGCACAGCCTGAGGTGGCGCACTTCGGCGCCTTCGACCTTGGTGAGGTCGACAACTACGACACCCTCCTTGCACATGTCGCAGAGCATCAGGCCACTCCCTCGCGCGCGTGCGTCTCGTCCAGCCGCCCGTCGGCCAGCAGCAGCACGCGGTTGGCCCGCGCCGCCAGCGCCTGATTGTGCGTCACCACCACCGCGCCGATCTCGAGATCGTTGGTGACCTCAACCAGGAGATCGTGCAGGTCCTGTCCCTGGGCCTGGTCCAGGTTGCCCGACGGCTCGTCCGCCAGCAGCACGGCGGGATCCATCGCGAGCGCGCGCGCCACGGCTGTGCGCTGCTGCTCGCCGCCGGATAGCTGCGCCGGGCGGTGGTGCATGCGGCCGCTCAGCCGGACGCGGGCGAGCAGCTCCTCGGCGCGACACCGCGCCTCCGAGTGCGACCTGCCCCCGATCCTGAGCGGCATCATCACGTTCTCCAGCGCGGTGAACTCGCGCAACAGGTGATGAAATTGAAACACGAACCCCACGCGCCTGTTCCGGAGCGCCGCCACCTCGTCGTCGGAGCGGCCGTGCACCGGCTCGCCCGCGAGCACGACGTATCCCTTCGACGGCGCCTCGAGCGCGCCCAGTATGTGCAGCAGCGTGCTCTTCCCCGCCCCCGACGCGCCCACGATCGCGACAATCTCCCCGCGCGAGACGGCGAGATTCACGCCGGACAGCACGTTGATAGTGCTGCCGTCGCCCCCGACGTACGACTTGTGGAGGTCGTGTCCCTCTACGACGGTGAGTCCGCTCATTCGTGCCTGATCGCCTCGAGCGGGTACAGGCGCGAAGCCTGGATGGACGGGTACAGCGTGGCCACGGCGGCGATCGCGAGGCTCGCGAGCACGATGAACAGGACGTCGAGCGGGCTCGTCATCACCGGCAGGTGATCGATGAAGTAGATCGCGGGATCGAGCGCGATCAGCTTGTACCGGTCCATGCCGATGGCGGCGGCGAGGCCGACGATAACGCCGAAAGCCGTGCCGACCATTCCGATGAACACGCCCTGCGCGAAGAAGATGCGGCGGATCGAGCCGGCCGGCATTCCCATCGCGCGCAGAATCCCGATCTCCCGCGTCTTGTCGGTCACCACCATGGTGAGCGTGCTGACGATGTTGAACGCCGCCACGATCACGATGAGCAGCAGGATCACACCCATTCCCAGCTTCTCGAGCTTGAGCGCCTGGAAGAGCGACCGGTTCTGCTCCTCCCAGTCGACCGTGCGGTACGGAAACCCCAGCATCTGCGTCAGCTCGGTGGCGATGCGCGACGCTTCCCAGCGATCGATCGTGCGAACCTCGATCCCCGTCACGCTCTCGCCCAGCCCCGCGAACTCGCTCGCCAGCGCCAGGTCGATGTACACGTACCGGTCGTCGTACTCGTACATCTCCGTCTCGGCGATCCCCGTCACCTCCAGCTGGTACACGCTCGGCACGAAGGTTCCGGTCGCCGCGTTGATCTTCGTGTTGGCGATCGAGATCAGGTTGATCTTGTCGCCGGGCCACGCGTTGAACCGCGCTGCCAGCAGCTTTCCGAGCACCGCCCCGCGCCGCTGCCCGTCGGAGCTGGCGAAGCGGAAATCACCGCTCGTCACGTGCCGGCGGATCGTGGTGACCTCTTCGGCGCCGCGCCGCTCGGGCGGCAGCCCGACGAGCATCACGCCGCCCGCGTAATCGCGCCCCGCGTTCATCCCCGCCTCGGTGAGCACGAACGGCTCCGCGGCGACCACGCCTGGATGGCGGCGGACCTTGCCGAGCACGTCGCGCCAATCCTCGATCTTGAGATCGCTGCCGTACGCCAGCACCCGGATGTCCGGGCTGCCCACGAGGATCTTCTCGCGCAGGTCGTGCTGGAGGCCGTCCATGACGCCGATGATTACGATCAGCGCGCTCACGCCCACGACCACGCCCAGCATCGCGATCATGCTGATGAAAGACAGCAAACGCGATCCGCGGCGGCTGCGCAGGTAGCGCCAGGCGATGGAGAGCTCGAGACGAGACATGAACTGAAGTTACTGCGTGATTCGTGATTAGTGATTGGTGATTCGAAACTGCACCCCCTTACCCATCGATTCTGCGCCCGTTCCGCCCTTCACCAATCACGAATCACTAATCACGAATCACCGGCCTCCGGCCTCATGGTCGGAAACAGAATCACATCGCGGATATTGGCCGTCCCCGTCAGGTACATGAACAGCCTGTCCACGCCGATCCCCACGCCGCCCATGGGCGGCATGCCGTACTCCATGGCGCGGAGGTAGTCTTCGTCCACTCCCGACGCTTCCTCGTCGCCCGCGGCCTTGAGCGCCGCCTGGGCCTCGAACCGCGACCGCTGGTCGATCGGGTCGTTCAGCTCGCTGAAGGCGTTGGCCAGCTCGCGGCCGCTGGCGAACAGCTCGAACCGCTCCGTCAGCGCCGGGTTGCCACGCTTGGGCTTGGCCAGCGGAGAGAGCTCGACGGGATAATCCAGGATGAAGGTCGGCTCCTGCAGCTTCCGCTCGACCAGGGCCTGGAAGATCTCGTCCAGCAGCTTGCCCCGTCCGAGCTCGTGCGGATGCTCCACGCCCACCCGCTTGCCGAGGTCGCGCAGCTCGCCGTCGCCGAGGGACATGACGTCCAATCCGGCCGCCTCGCGCAGCGCGACCGTCCATTGCAGCCTCGGAAACGGCGTCGAGAACGACGGCACGTCCGCGGTCATCCCCGGAGCTGACCGGACCGCGTCGGCCGAGGCCACGATCAGCGCTTCGACCACCGTCATCATCTCGGCGTAGTCGGCGTAGGCCTGGTAGAACTCGAGCATCGTGAACTCGGGGTTGTGCGTCCGGTCGATGCCCTCGTTCCGGAAGTCGTGCCCGATTTCATAGACGCGCTCGAACCCACCCACCACGAGCCGCTTGAGATACAGCTCGTCCGCGATGCGGAGAAACAGCCGCATGTCGAGCGCGTTGTGGTGAGTCACGAACGGCTTGGCCGCCGCGCCGCCGTACTGCGGCTGCAGCACCGGCGTCTCCACCTCGAGGAATCCGCGGCCGTCGAGAAACGTGCGCATCGCCCCGATCATCCTCCCGCGCGCGACAAACATCGTCCGGACCTCCGGATGCACCGCCAGGTCTGCGTACCGCTGCCGGTAGCGCTGCTCCTGATCCACGAACCCGGAATGGCGGATCGTCTGCCCGTCGACGACCTCTTCCTTGCCGTACGGCAGCGGGCGCAGGGACTTGGCCAGCAGCTCGAACGCGGTCACGCGGACTGTGACTTCTCCCGTCTTCGTCCGGAACAGCGGCCCCATCACCCCGACGATGTCGCCGAGGTCGTAGTGCTGCAGCACGGAAAACCTGTCTTCCCCGAGCTCGTCCTTGCGGAGGTACAGCTGGATCCTGCCGCTCTCGTCGGCGACGTGCGCGAACGCCGTCTTCCCGTGCGTCCTCCACGCCACGATCCGCCCCGCCACGCTAACCACCGGCCCTGCTTCGCTATCGGGAGCGAGCAGCGGGATTGCGGCGGCGGCCGAGTGCGTCCTCGCGAACGAATACCCAAACACCTGCTCCCCGCGCGCGACGAGAGCATCCAGCTTATCGCGGCGTGCCTGCATGACGAAGTTGATCTCGTCGCTCATGCGACCATGCCGGATGGGCGTGGTGAGCCGGTGCCGACGAAGGCGGCGTCTGTAGCGCGGTCCCCTGGACCGCGCGAAGCTAGCCGCCGCAGTCGGTTCCGGTCGCCACGCCCGCGCGAGACGGATCTCATGCCGCCGCCCCGCTCTGAACAGCGCCGAATCGCTTGAGGTACGCCTCGATAAAGGGATCTATCCAACCGTCCATGACCTTCTGCACGTCGGGGATCTTGAGCTCCGTCCTGTGGTCGTTCACCATCGTGTACGGCTGGAACACGTAGCTGCGTATCTGGCTGCCGAACGATACATCGGACTTGGTCGCGTCCAGCGCGGCGCGCTTCGCGTTCTGCTTCTCGACCTCGATCTGGTACAGCTTGTTCTTCAGCATCTTCATCGCGGTCGCCTTGTTCTTGAACTGCGACCGCTCCGCCTGGGACGCCGCGACCGTGTTGGTCGGAATGTGCGTTATGCGCACCGCCGAGCTCGTCTTGTTGACGTGCTGCCCGCCCGCGCCCGAGGCGCGGTACACGTCGATGCGCAGGTCCTCGTCCCTGATCTCGATGTTGATCTCCTCGTCGACCACGGGATAGATGAACACGGACGCGAAGCTCGTATGCCTACGCGCGGCCGAGTCGAACGGGGAGATGCGGACCAGCCGGTGCACGCCGGTCTCGGGCCGGAGAAAGCCGAACGCGTACTGCCCGCGGATCTCGAGCGTCGCGCCCTTGATGCCCGCCTCCTCGCCCTGGCTCTCGTCGAGCAGCACGACCTCGAATCCCCGGCGCTCGGCCCAGCGAGTGTACATGCGGACGAGCATGGAGGCCCAATCCTGCGCTTCGGTCCCGCCGGCGCCGGCCGATATCTCGACCTGCGCGTCGCGGAAGTCGTCCGGCCCGCGCATGAGCGAGCGCAGCTCGAATCCGTCGAGGTCCGACTCGATGGCCTCGATGTCCCTGTCGAGCTCGCCCTCCATCTCCTCGTCCGGACTCTCGGAGAGCAGCGCGTCCATCTCGACGGCGCTGGTGACGCGAGCCGTGAGGGCGTCGAACGGATCGACCCAGCCGCGCAGCTGCTTGACGCGCTGTACGGTGGCTTGCGCGGTCTCCTGGCGGTCCCAGAAGCCCGGGGACGCCATCCTCTCCTCGTCGGCGGCTAGCGCCTGGCGCTTGGAGTCGATGTCAAAGATACCTCCGCAATTCCTCGAGCCGCGCGGTGTGCCGTGCGAGGTCCCGGCCGCGTTCAGTTTCTGCCATGGGTTGTATTTACCGGAGAGTGCGGCGGCGTGCTAGAAGATGCGCTTCCCTTCACCCAGCACTTCGTTCAGAGCGTCCTTGAAGTGCGACGTCGATTCGGCGAAGGCCTGCCCGATCTGAGCCACGTATTCCTCGTAGCTCTTCTTGATCTCTTCGCTGAAGGTCTGCTTGAGCGAGCCGGCGCGCAATGCGTCGGCGTGCTTGTCGGGATAATACGTGACGATGTCCGAGATGAGCGCGCGCGCCAGGCGCTTAGCGCGCACGTCGGGGTCGCGCGTCAGGTACGGATTGATCGACGCGGCCGGCCCCGGCACGCCGCCCGGCGGCGGCGCGGCGGACTGCGGCGGTGGAGCGGCGGGCCCCTGCAATGCCGGGCCCCCGTACGCGGGCGTCGCCGGCCCGGGCGTTCCACCGCCGGGAGTCGGCCGCCGCGACACCCCGGCTGCGGGGGTTCTCCGCGAGTACTGCCCCGTCGTGCGCGGCACCGGCGGCGGCGGCTGCGGGCCCGCCGCGATCAACTCCGCCGTGGGCTCCGGCACCGGGATCACCCCGCCGCAAATCGAGCAGCGCGCGCGGACTCCGCCCGGCGGAACCTTGGCCTGATCCACCCGGAAGATGGAGGAGCACTGCGGGCAGCCGACGTTCACCGTGAGCCTCGCGAGGGATGCGCGCCGATCGCTCGGGGAGTCATGATTTGCCGCCCGATACGGCGCTGTGGAAGGGTACGCGCTGGTCGACCGTGACCGGCCGCTCCACGGTGCGGCGATCCACGCTGTAGACAGAGCCCGGCAGTGTCTTCGCGTACGACTTCATCTCAGTCGCAAGATCGCTCACTTCCCGCGCCGCGGTAAAGCGCCGCCGCGAATTCGTGATCACGCCGATGGAGAGCGTCATCAGCGGCACGCGGTGCAGGTGCCCGCGCCGGTCCTTGCCGAAGAAATATCCGGCGCGCTGGTCCTGCTCGGAGTACTGATACGGGATCAGCAGATCGAACACCGCCACGATCTCCCCGCACACCTCGGGCACCGCCGACGACGGAATGATGAAGATGAAATCGTCGCCCCCGATGTGGCCGACGAACCCGCGCTCTCCGCACACGCCCTTCACGACGTCGTGCAGGATCGTCGCCAGAATGCGGATGACCCGGTCGCCGTCGCGATAGCTGTACCGGTCGTTGTACTCCTTGAAGACGTCGAGGTCCGCGTAGCACACCGCGAACTGCTCGCCCGTCTCCAGCCGGCGCGTTATCTCGGCTTCGATCGTCGTGGTCCCGGGCAGCCGCGTGGAGGGATGCACCTCCGTGTCGCGATCGGACCGCCGCAGCATCAGATCCAGCCGGGCGTTCATCTCCGTCGCGGAAGTCGTCTCCAGGATGATCTCATCGGCCAGCGTCGCGCATGCCTCCGCGAAGAGCGCCTCGCCGGCGCCGCACAGGATCGCGGTCGGCACTATGGCGGTGTACGAGTCCGTCTTGAGCCGGCGCGACGCGTCGAGCACGTGCGACGGGCCGTCCCTCGCGTCGAGGATGACCAGGCGCGGCCGGCTCCGGAGCGCGAGGTCCATTATCTGCTGCGCGTCGCCGACCACGACGATCTCCAGCGACTGCCCCGCCAGCCACGTCTCGATGGCGGGAGGCACTTCGCGTCCGGTTGGGAAAAAGAGTACGGCGATGGGATGGATCAATGTCTCATGGGGTCGGCGGGCCCGCGCAAGATAAGACTATAGATGACGGCTAGTCAAAGACGACCCGCCGCGGCACACCGTTTCTAGAAATTGTAGCGCAGGGAGAAGTACGTGGGCGGCTCCCCCGCGTCCGCCGACAGGCCCTCGAACGTGCGGGCGATGTCGAAGCTCAGCTTGCCCGCCGTGATTCCGAATCCCACGGAGGGGCCGGAGGCCTCCGTGTCGGCCGTGCCCCACCCGGCCCGGAGATGCACCCTCTTCTGGTACACGACGGCGCTCCCGAACCTGAAGTCGGCGTCCTCGAAGCCCGGGGCGCTGTCCATCTCGCCCGCGATCCGCACGTCCATGTCCGTCAGGTACCGGTCGATGAAACGGAGCCGGTACGATGCGCCGAGCTGGACCCGGCGCGGGAGCTTGGCGGGCGGCTCGTCCGCGGTAGCGCGGAGATCGCCGCCGATGCTCCTGATCGCGGCGCCGAGCGTGAGCGGAACGTTGTCCGAGAAGCGGTACTGCGCCCCGACGTCGAACGCGCTGGCCGTTCCCGAGCCCGTGCCGATGTCGCCGCACTGCCCCGTGCAGTCGATCCGCGCCTGCACCAGCTTGTAGTTGATCCCCGCGTTGAGATGCGCTCCGAGTCGCCGTGCCCACGTCAGCGCGTACACGACGTTCCGCGGGAGCAGCAGCCCCACCGGTGGCTGGTTCGGATCCTCCGTTATCTGCTGCTCGCCGAAGTTGTACAGGTTGATTGAGAGTGCCATCACTCCCAGCGCGCGGACCGGCGAGGCGAAGGTGAGCGCGTCCCCCGTGACCGCGAGCGTAGTGGAATGGTGGATCGCGGTCTCCCGCGTCGTCTGCCGCGCGAGCGAAGCCGGGTTGGACCACACGGCTTCGGTGCCGGTCTCGGACGCCACCGTCGCCTGCCCCTGTCCGAGCGTGCGCGCTCCGACCGGCAGCAGGAGAAAGAGCGCGGTGTCGCTCTGCGCGCGGGCCGCCGGAACCGCGGCCCCGAGCGCGAGCGCGAGAGCCGCGCTAACCGAGCGGAGTCGCCTCATCTATCAGCATGATCGGAATGTCGTCGCGCACAGGATAGCGCAGCGAGCACGCATGGCAGATGAGGGCGTTGTCCTGTTCCTTGTACTCGAGCTCGCCCTTGCACTTGGGGCAGACGAGGATTTCGAGGAGCTGGCTTGGGACTGGCATGGGTCGACTCGTAGCCGTTGACGGGTGATTAGTGATTAGTGATTAGTGATTAGTAACAACAATTGGTGATCAGTGCACTAATCACCAATCACTAATCACTAATCACCGCTTGTACCCCAACCTCTCCAGCGCCGCCGCATCCCTTCGCCAGTTCGGCAGGACCTTGACCCAGAGGTCGAGGTAGATCCTGGAGCCGACCAGCGTCTCGATCTTCTTCCGTGCAGCTTCCCCGATCGAGCGGATGCGCGCGCCCTTGCTGCCGATCAGGATCTTCTTCTGACTCTCCCGCTCCACGTAAATTAGCGCCCGCACGTAGATGGGCGAGCGGTCCTCGCGGAACTCCTCCACGACGCACGCCACGCTGTACGGGACCTCGTCACCGAGCTGCTCCAGCGCGGTCTCCCGCACCAGCTCGGCGGCGAAGAAGCGCAGCGATTGCGTGCTCATGTCGTCCGCGGGGTACAGGAACTCGCTCTCCGGCAGCCTGGCGCGCACGGTGTCGAGCAGCTCCTTCACCCCGTCTCCGGTGAGGGCGGAGACGAACACCGCCTCGGGCCAGCGCTCCATCGCCGCCCGGAGCTGAGGCCGGCTGGCGGAGTCGGTCTTGTTCACCACGTGGATCACCGGCGCCGCGGGGGGAGCGTCCAGCGCCGCTGCTTCCACCAGCGAGGGAGCGTCGCTGTCGCCGGCGTCCGTGAGGTACAGTATCACGTCGGCGTCCTCCAGCGCCCGCAGCGACGCGTGCCGCATTGTCTCCTGCAGCTCGTACGCTGGATCGAGCAGCCCCGGCGTGTCGAACACGACCATCTGCGCGTCGCCCTGGGTGAGGATCCCGACGATCCGGTCGCGCGTGGATTGGGGCTTCTCGCTGGTGATCGAGAGCTTCTGGCCGACGATGCGGTTGAGCAGGGTCGATTTGCCGACGTTCGGCTTCCCGGCTACGGTGACGATTCCGGCTCGCGGCATGGAGGGGCAATTTAGACGGGAAAAGGCGCTGCGTGCTGTGCAGTTATCCCCACGCTCGCACAGTTCTGGCAGTGAACAACCGCATGTCTCTCCTCCGCGCGATCACCCCCCTCACTTTCTCTCCAACCGATTACGACCCGATCATCGCTCGCGCGCGCGACCGCGACATCGTCCTCATCGGTGAAGCTTCCCACGGCACCCACGAGTTCTACCGGATGCGCGCCGAGATCACCCGCCGGCTGATCACCGAGCTGGACTACTCGGCTGTGGTCGTCGAGGCCGACTGGCCCGACGCCAACAGGGTGAACCGGTACGTCCGCGGAATCGGCGATGATCGGGACGCGGTCGAGGCGCTCGAAAGCTTCGAGCGCTTCCCGCAATGGATGTGGCGCAACGCCGACGTGCTCGACTTCGTCGGCTGGCTCCGGCAGCACAACGATTCGCTGCCCGCCGCGGAACGAGTGGGCTTTCACGGCATGGATCTGTACAGCCTGCACGGATCGATCGGGGCGGTGCTGGAGTTTCTCGACGACGTGGACCCGGAGGCCGCGCGCCGGGCGCGGTACAGGTACGGCTGCTTCGAGCACTTCGGCGAGGACCCGCAGGCGTACGGCTACGCGGCGTCGTTCAACCTGGAGCACTCGTGCGAGGAGCAGGCGGTCTCGCAGCTCGTGGAGCTGCGACGCTCGGCCGCGCGGTACGCGCGGAACGACGGCCAGGGACTGGAGGACGAGATCTTCTTCGCCGAGCAGAACGCGCGGCTGGTGTCGAACGCCGAGCGCTACTACCGGTCGATGTTCTCGGGGCGCGGGTCGTCCTGGAACCTGCGCGACACGCACATGGCCGACACGATCGACGAGCTGCGCGCGCACCTCCGGCGCCAAGGGCGGCCCGGCAAGCTCGCCGTCTGGGCGCACAACTCGCACCTGGGCGACTGCCGCGCGACCGAGATGGCGCGCCGCGGGGAGCTGAACGTCGGGCAGCTCATGCGCGAGCAGCACGGAGCGCGCGTGCTTTCGGTGGGATTCACCACGTATACCGGCACCGTGACCGCGGCATCCGACTGGGACGCGCCCGCCGAGCGCAAGACGGTGCGCCCTGCACTACCCGACAGCTACGAGCTGCTCTTCCACGACTTTGGCGCTGGTGACTTTCTCCTCGACTGTGCCGCGCCGGAAGCGCGCGCGGCGCTCGCCAAGCCGCGGCTCGAACGCGCGATCGGCGTCATCTACCGTCCCGAGACCGAGCGTGTCAGCCATTACTTCAAATGCGCGATCGTCGAGCAGTTCGACTTTGTCTTGCACATCGACGAGACCCGCGCGGTCGAGCCGCTCGAGCGCGAGGCGGTGACGCACGACGACGAGCCGCCGGAAACGTACCCCAGCGGTTTGTGAGCAGTGACTAATCACTAATCACTAATCACTAATCACTAATCACCAGTCACTAGTCACAGCAGTTAGTATCCAGGTCCGAGCACAATCGCATTCATCACCAGCTTGTCCAGCGCGCGCCACCAGCCGCGGAACCAGGGCTCGCCCGCGAACGCGACGAGATGGCCGCCGCCGATAGGCTCCTCGATCACGTACGCCGTGTTGCGCAGGAGACGCTCGGTATTCGCGGGCCAGATGAACCCCGCGCGGTACAGCCGTCCCTGCGCCGGAAACACCGCCACGTTCGCGCCGCGGCGCGACAGCTTGAGAAACGTCGATCCCTCCATCATCACCGTCAGGCGCGGCTGCTCGTAGCCCTGGGTGAGCCAGTGCGTCCTGTCGAGCACGACGTCGAAGTGGCTCCCCGGCAATCCCACCGGCGTTGCGTTGGACGCTAGCGGACTGGTCACTGCCAGCAGGTCCTCTTCAGCTTCGCGGCCTT
Organism: Gemmatimonadaceae bacterium; assembly: GCA_024654005.1. Taxonomy (GTDB): domain Bacteria; phylum Gemmatimonadota; class Gemmatimonadetes; order Gemmatimonadales; family Gemmatimonadaceae; genus JACDCY01. The sequence goes on from JANLGX010000140.1 coordinate 11,935, forward strand.
CCTCCTCGTCATCCTCGTCGGTCGTGTCGGCCGCCGCTCCAGGAATGCCGGTCGTATCCCGCTTCGTGCTGTCCGCGTCGGCACCAACCGCGCGCGCGCTGGTCAGATCCACGCTGGAGCTCGCCGCCCATGAGGTGCTTCCACCCATGGTGACCAGCGTTCCCCCGTTGCGCAGCCACGCCTTTAGCCGCTCCACGCCCCCGCTGCCGACGAGCCGGCCGAGCGCGCCTGACGAGCCGCTCGGAATGATGATCACGTTGAACTGCGACAGGTCCCCGCCGGCCAGCCAGCGCGCCGCCACCGGCGTGAACCTGACACCGTACCGGTGCTCGAGCGTCCACCAAATCGCGCCGTACGACGTCTGGGAGATTCCCTCGTCGCCTACGAGCGCGACCCGCGGCGCCGGAAGATCCTGCACGGGCTCGGATCCTATGCCGAACTGTCCGCTCTCCGCGAACGCGGTCCCGACGCCCATGACCTCGACGTTGTACTCGGCCGCGAGCCGGGCGATGCGCGAGTGCAGCGAGCTGTCGTTCCGCGCGACCCGCACCACGTACGTTCCGCGCGGCCACCGCCGTCCGCCGGCATCGATCGGTGGGCTGGACACGCCGACGCGATATCCGTCCGCCAGGAGCTGATACGCGAGGCGTACCGCGCCGCTGCGCTCCGGCGAGAAGACATACGCCGCCGTCGCGCGCTGCTGGCCGCTGATCCCGCCGGGAATCGAAACCGGAAGACGCTGCACCGGCGGATTGGCCGGCGTGTGCGGCGTCGACGGCGGAGTCGGCTCGACGGGCAGCGTCAGCAGCTCGCCGCTCACCGGCTGCGCGTCCTCCGTCCAGTACGCCTCCACTCCGAACGTCACCGGCAGCGACCACGCGGTCACGTCGTAGAACTCGTAGCCCTCGCCGGGGACGTTCTCCCCGCGGCGCAAGTTGCGGCCCAGCTTCTCGATCTGTGCCCGCGCGAATTCGCTGTCGAGAGCCGGCGCCGGCTCGAGCACCGCTTTCGCCGCGCGTCCCTGCGGCTGCGCCAGATCGATGAAGTAAGAGCCGGCCTCGAACCGCCGCGCCCCGCGTGAGTCGTCGCGGTACGCGTGCGCGCGCGACGACGAGAACGGCTGGCTCGCGAGCCGCACCTCGATCCCCGAGCGGAGCAGCGTCGCAGCCAGCTCCGCGGCGCGGGCGGGGTCGCTGCCCGGGAGCAGCACCACGCGCTTCATGCTGCCCGTGCGCCCCGCATTGACGGCACTCCGGCGGAACTCGTGCCAGTCCGCGACGCGCTCGGCGCGCCGCGCTCCCGTCGTCTCGATCGTCGCAATCGAGGTGACGAAGTGCTTGGCGATCCCGTCGCGGGACGAGCACAGCGAGCCGTCGTCGCGCCGCCAGAGGATCCCCTTCCATCCGCCGCAGTCGGTCTCGTACGTCATTCCGATCGCGCCCGTGAGCGACGGCCAGCTGTCCCAGTAGAACGGACCGTAGAAGTCGAACACGTCGCGCGAGTAGTACATCCAGCCGTACCGGTCGAACGCCGCCGCGTTGCCACGCCCGTAGATCTCCATCCACTTCTCGAAGTCGGCGCCGAGGTTCGGGTTCAGCGGCTCGGCCGTCGGCGGGAAGAAATAGTTGGTGGTCTGGCCGTGCTGGTCGATGGCGACCATCGGGTGCCAGCGGTTCATCGCGCGCACGAGGTTCTGCACCTCGATCTGCGTCGTGGTCATCACGTCGCGGTTCATGTCGAACCGGTAGTGGTTGAACCGCCCCTGGATGCTCCACGGCTCACCGTGCTCGAGCGCGAACCCCTCCGGCGCGCCCATGTGAATCGAGTTGTACCACACCGCGAATCGCTCGTGCCCGTCCGGATTCGTGCTCGGATTCAGGATGACGAGCGTGTTGCGCAGCGCGCTGAGCGTAGCGGGCTCCTCGCTCGCCGCCAGCTGATACAGCGTCTGCATCGCGTTCTCGAAGCCCGGCGCCTCGTTGCCGTGCACGCTCTCGTTGATCCACACGACCGCCGGAGTCCGCTCGATCAACGCGGCCGCGTCGGCCTGCGACAGTCCGCGCGGATCGGCCAGCCGGTCGAGATCAGCCCGAATCGACTCGAGCCGCGAGATGTTCTCCGGCGCCGACACGATGAACAGCCGCATCGTGCGGCGCTCGTTGGTCAGGCCGATCGTCTCGATGGCGACGCGATCCCGCGCGGCATCGGCGATCGCGAGCAGCACCCGCTCCTGCTGCGCGAACTGCGTGTTCAGCTCGCCGACGTTGTAGCCGAGCAGACTCTCCGGCCGCGGCACGGCGGCCCGGTACGGGCCGCGGCTGTAGAAGGAGAAGTTCCGGTCGTCGCGGCCGATGCTGTCGCGCAGCACCGGTATCTGGGACTGGGCGGCGCCGATGGGAGCGCAGAGCAGGACGAGCGTGGCGATGCGGATCGCTTTCATTTGGCTTGCTGAGAGGTTGCGAGTTTACGAAAAAAGCCGCGGCGTCTTAATCCCGGACGGTCACGGGAGCGGCCGGGCGCGGCGCGTGCTTCACGTACGTGTCCAGCCAGTTGACCATCTCCCACAGCGTATGGCCGACGCTCTCGCGCGCCGCGTAGCCGTGGGCTTCCGCCGGCAACACCACGTAGCGCACCGTCCCTTTGTTTCCCATGAGCGCGGCGTACATGCGCTCGCTCTGGATCGGGAACGTGCCGGAGTTGTTGTCCGCTTCGCCGTGAATCAGGAGAATCGGCTCGTTGATCCTGTCGGCGTAGTAGAACGGCGACATCGCGCCGTACGTGTCGCGCGCCTGCCAGAACGTGCGCTCCTCGGCCTGGAAGCCGAACGGCGTCAGCGTGCGGTTGTACGCTCCGCTGCGCGCGATGCCCGCGCGAAACAGATCCGAGTGCGCCAGCAGATTCGCCGTCATGAACGCGCCGTACGAGTGCCCGCCCACGCCGATGCGGTTCCGGTCGGCGACGCCGAGCCGAACCACTTCGTCCACCGCGGCCTTCGCGCTGGACACCAGCTGCTCGATGTACGCGTCGTTCGGCTCCCGGTCGCCCTCGCCGATGATCGGCATGGTCGGCCCGTCCAGGATTCCGTAGCCCTGAGTCAGGAGGAAAAGATGCGAGGTGCCCGCGGGGCGCACGAAGCGGTACGGCGAACCCACCACCTGCGCGGCCGCGGCGGCGCTGCGGAACTCCTCCGGATAGGCCCAGAACAGAAACGGCAGCGGACCCTGCGCCGGGGTGTATCCCGGCGGGAGGTACAGCTTGGCCGACAGCTGCACGCCGTCGTCGCGCTTGTAGGTGATGAGACGCGGCTCCACCGCGGCGTACTGCGGCGCGGGGTCGGCGAAGCGGGTGAGCTGCGTGAGGCGATTCGCGCGAATGTCCCGCAGGAAGTAGTTGGGCGGATCCTTCAGACTCTCGCGCTGCGTCACCACGCGCGCCGCCGCGTCGTCGAGCACAGCGACGATCTGCTCGTAGTACGGCGCTTCCGACCGCCACAGCCGCTCGGTCTTGCCCGTGCTCAGCTCGATCCGGTCGAGAAACGGCCGGTCGCCCTCGGGTGACGCGCCGGTCCCCTGCAGATACGCGAAGCGCCCGTCGGCACTGGTGAGCACTACTCGCTCGCCGAACGGCCCGACGACCGTCACGAACGAGCCGGGATTGGCGTACCGATCTTCCGAAGAGCGATCGAAGATCAGCCGTGGGGGCGCCGCGGGATTGCGCGGATCCACCGCCCAAGTGCGCGTGCGGCGCGTCTTCGACCAGCTCTCGCTCACGAGAGCGAGGTCCTCCCGCACCCACTGCACGCCTCGCGACCGGAGCTCGACGTCCAGCAGGATCGAGGGCTCGCCCGTAAAGGGGCTCGAAAGCGTGTAGACCCTGTCGCGCTTTTCCGCGGGCCTCGATGGATCGCCCTCATCCAGCGCTTCGACCCACCACAGCGTCGCGGGCGCATCGGAGCGCCAGCCGCCGACGCGCATTCCCCGCGGCACCGCGTCGAACGACGTGCCGACGTCGTCGCGGAGCGGCCGCTGCGCGAGCGTCTTTACGACCGCGCCCGACAGATCCCACAGCGCGATCGTCGATGGAAAGCTCCCGACGGTCACGACGTACGAGTACGGCCGCTGGACGGCGTTTAGCACCAGATATCTGCCGTCGGGCGAAGGATCCACCGTGGTGTATATCCCGGGTCCGCCGATCGGGTTCATGCTCCCGTCGGCCGATACGATCGCGATCTGGCTGGTCGCGAGGTATTCGAATCGGGCTTCGTCGGCGGCGTTCTGCAACAGATCCTGGTAGGTGCGGTTGGCCGCGGCGCGACCCATAGACTGCTGGATGACGGGTCCCTTTGGGACCGAGAATTCCGCCGGCGCCGCGCCTCTGTTGGCCGGCACGAAGCGACACACGAGCCTGGATGAATCGATCCACGTGCAAGGCGCGCCCATCGCCGCGTTCAGCTTCGCGGCGCTGAGCTGCCGCGCCGTCGCGGAGCCGACGTTGGCGAGCCAGAGCGTAAGACCGCTGTCGCCCGCCATGGTGAATGCGATGCGTCCGCCATCGCGCGCCCAGGTGATGTTGCCCACGCTCGCGCCCGGCGGGAGGGCGATCCGCCGCTCCGGCTCCGCGCCGCGGGCGCCGATCCGCAGCAGCCGGAGTCCCTTGAACGTCGTCGCGCGTGACGCGGCGTTGGTTCTGGGGTTGATCCTCAGTCCGGCGAGTCGGGCCTCCGGCGCGGCGAGCTCCGCGATCGAAGGCATCTCGTCGCGCTCCTGCAGCAGCAGCGTCGCCCGGTCGGGGCTCACGCTGACGATGGGCGTTCGCGCCGCATCGAGAATCTGCGCGATCGGTGCCGGTGGCTGGCGATAGCCGTCCTGGGCGGCCGCGGTCACCGCAAGAGTGAGGCAGAACAGCGCCGAACCGAGGCGTGTCAACGAGCGAAGCATGGAGTCTCCAGCAGTCTGAGTGAGATTCCCAAGATACGGGCCGGCACAGCCGGCGCGGAAGGCGGCGTTACCGCTTGCGACGCTTGCGCGGCTTGCTCTTCATGATCGTGCCGCGGCACCTGGCGCTGCCGCACTCGCACCTGTACAGCGCGATGTCGCGCTTGTCGTCGCTCCACTCGTACCTGTAATCGTAGGCCAGCTCCACGCCGGGTTGGATGTTCTTCTTCGCGTAAATGAAGATCTTCTTGCCGACGGTCACCGCCTCGCAGTTGGGATCACACGAGTGGTTTATGTAGCGCGCGTCGTTCCCCTGCCGGTTCCCGTCAATGACCGTGTTCTTGTCGAGACTGAAGAGAAACGTGTGATGCCTCTTCATCTTCTCGTCCTCATACCTGCGGTCGCCTTCGTCCGGGGAGATGCGCTCGCCGGCGTACTCGATGATCCGCTGGCCCGGGCGGATCCGCCGGGCCGCGAAGACTCCCCTGCCCTGAATTCTGGACTTGCGCAGCTCGTACAGTGGCGCGCGCCTTCTCTTTCGTGCCATGTTCTCCGGTTCTCTGGTATGTCAGCCCTTCGCTCGATCACCCTCGGCCGAATGAATCCATGCAGCGCAAGGACCCCGCCAAACTAGTCACCCGGCGCGACGCGGTGCGGATGCTCGCCGGCGTCGTGGCCGCCGCGCCCTTCGCGAAAGCCGGCCGCGCAGCCGCGAGTCCCGCGGCGGCGGTGCCCAACATCGTGTTCATCATGACCGACGATCAGCGGCAGGACGCGCTGAGCGTCTACGGCAACACGATCCTGCGCACACCGAACATCGATCGCATCGCGGCCGGCGGCGTGAGATTCACCGAGGCGTTCGTCACGAACTCGCTGTGCGCGCCGAGCCGCGCGTCGTTCCTCACCGGGCTGTACTCGCACAGGCACGGCGTCCTGTCCAACGCCGGCGGCCCGCAGTTCTACAACCAGCCGGGACTGCGCGACGAGGAGATCACCTTTCCCGAGCTGCTCAAGGCAGCGGGCTACTACACCGGCGTGATCGGCAAATGGCACCTGCGCTCCGAGCCCACGGGCTTCGATTCGTCGGTCGTGTTCGGCCGTACGCGCGGCGGGTACTACGATCCCGAGATGGAAGTGAACGGCGTGCGCGTGAAGTTCCGCGGGCACGCGGACGACGTCGTCGGCGACCAGGCGCTCACCTTCCTCAGGGAGCGGCCCGCGGACAAGCCATTCTGCCTGCTGTACCACTTCAAGTCGCCGCACCGCGCGTGGATGCCGGCGGAGCGGTTCGCGCGCGCGTTCGAGGACATCGACGTGCCGGTCCCGCGGACCTTCGAAGACCGGCTGGTGGGCAAGGACGCCGTGCGGCGCGCCGAGATGGCGATCGCCGACATGCCCGACTTCCGGAACAAGGGCGTGGATCCGTCCATGCCCTTCGAGGAGCGCAAGCGGCTCAACCTGCAGCACCTCGTCAAGAACTATTATCGAGTGCTGCTCAGCGTGGATGAGAACGTCGGGAAGTTGCTCGACGCGCTCGACGCGGCCGGCCTCGCCGGAGACACGATCATCGTCTACACCTCGGACAACGGCTTCTTCCTCGGCGAGTTCGGGCTGTACGACAAGCGATTGATGTACGAGTCGTCGATCAAGGTGCCGCTGCTCGTGCGGTATCCCGCGCGCGTCGCGCCGCGGGTGGACCGGTCACACATGATCTTGAACGTGGACGCCGCGCCGACGCTGCTCGAGCTGACCGGCGTGCCCGTGCCGAAAGCGATGCAGGGGCGCAGCTTCGCGCCGCTGCTGCTGGGCCAGAGCGTGCCGTGGCGGGAAGATTTCTTATACGAGTTCTTCGAGTATCCCGCCGAGCACTGCGCGCGCAAGCACCGCGGCGTGCGGACGAAGCGGTGGAAGCTCATCCATCTGTACGAGCAGCCCGAGCAGTGGGAGCTGTACGATCTGGAGAACGATCCCGACGAGACGCGGAATCTCGCGGGGGAGCGGCGTTACGCCGCGACTGAGCGTTCCTTGCGCGAACGGATGGAGGAGCTGCGGCGCGAGCTGGGCGACGTGGATCCGCCCGGGCCGGCGCCGGTCTCGCTGCCCTGCGGCAACGGGGTCAACACGGGCTACGGCCCGCCGGAGTAATCAGCCGCCCCGCGCCATCCTTCGCACGAATTCCCGACGACGTATCCTGCCGACGCTCCCGTTCCCGCGATGGCGACCTACACCAGAGCCACGCCCGATTGAACGAAGGACAAAAAAAGAGAGCCCGCCACTCTCGTGGCGGGCTTCGCGAGTTCGGTACGCACGCACCCAGTGCGGCCTCTGACGAGTGCGTTTACCGTCTGGGGCAGTCCAGCCCGGAAAGCGGCACGCCTGGCCAGTCGTTCAGCACAAGCGCTGCCCGCTCGCGCGGAGCCGTGAAGTTCCACTCGGACGAAACGAGACGAGCGATCACCTCCGCAACAGGGCGTACATCACGTCGCTGCGCCTCGTTCAACAGGAGACTCGCGAGGAACGGCCACCCCTCCTGCGGCAGCCGCTCGGCGAGCCGCACGAGCGCCGACGCGGGCGTGTCCGCGTCGCAGGTCAGCATCATGCGGAACGCGCCGAATACGTAAAGCGGTTTCAGGTCATCCCAAAGCTGGTCCGCGAAGAGCTGGCTGTCCTCCGGCTTCACATCGTAAAACGAGGTTGTGCCTGTCGGCACGCTGAGGCCGATCCACCCGACCTGGTCGCGGTACGCCAACCCCCAGGCCATCAAGTAAAAACAGCCCGCGGGACAATCCTGGGGCTCGCCGTAACTGGCGCTGAAGATCAAGAGCCCGTTACCGTCGTCTCGAAACTCAACGTCGATCTGGCGCGGCTTCGGCAGTTCGTTCGTTACGAACTCGACGACATTCGGCGGCACGTCGTCGAATGGCGGATCCGCGACCGAGCTACATCCGGCGAGGACGGCAACCATCGCTGCCGTACCGATACTCGGCCAACTCGACGGACGATGCAGGGTCATACCGTTTCCTCCTTGCGAATGTCAGACTCTCCTTCGCCGCATAAACCAGACCCCTTTTGGGGGCAGACCAAAGAAAGGCCTGCGACGGCCCACTATCCCGCGGCCTCTCGGTCGCAGTACCATCGGCGCTGTCCGGCTTGACGATCGTCGCCGGGTGGAGGATCGTCGCCGCGGCGCTCGTATTGCACGGCTGGCATGGCCGGACGCGTTTTGTCCCGCCCCGGGGACGCTCATTGAACGCATGCGAAGGAGGGAAATGATGATCAGCAGACAGACACTAGCCCTTTGCGCGAGATAGAAACCGGGATACACAAAAAAAGCCCGTCACGCTAGTGACGGGCTTCTTAATGAGAAGCCGGCGACGGCCTACTCTCCCGCGACCTCTCGGTCGTAGTACCATCGGCGCTGCAGGGCTTAACGATCGTGTTCGGGATGGGAACGAGTGTGGCCCCTGCGCTCTAGTCGCCAGCAAGACTGCGGTCACTAGTGACTAGTGACCAGTGACTAGACAAAAACAACAACGGAATTGGTAGTAATCGTGTAAGTCAGCGAATTGCTGCGATCGAACGCAGTGCTCTGCTTTTAGCAGTTACTAGTCACTAATCACTAGTCACTAGCAACTGCAGTTAGGAGGTCAAGCCTCACGGGCGATGAGGACCGCTTCGCTTGTAGGTGATTGCTCACTTTCCACGTGCGGCCTCTTGACGGGATGGTCTCTCCCGGCCCTTCAGGGAGCTCGAAGCTCCAGGGAATGTTCATCTTGGGGGAAGCTTCCCACTTAGATGCGTTCAGCGGTTATCTCCGCCAGTCGTCGCTACCCGGCGCTGCAGTTGGCACCACAGCCGGTACACGAGCGGACTGTTCGACCCGGTCCTCTCGTACTAGGGTCCACGCCCCTCAACATTCCAACGCCCACAGCGGATACAGACCGAACTGTCTCACGACGTTCTGAACCCAGCTCATGTACCACTTTAACCGGCGAACAGCCGGACCCTTGGGACCTGCTCCAGCCCCAGGATGTGATAAGCCGACATCGAGGTGCCAAACCGCGCCGTCGATGTGAACTCTCGGGCGCGATAAGCCTGTTATCCCCAGCGTACCTTTTATCCGTTGCGCGATAGCCCGCCCACGCGGTACTACCGGATCACTACGACCTACTTTCGTACCGGTTCGACATGTCTGTCTCACCGTCAGGCGCTCTTCTGCCGTTACACTCTTAAGGCGCGATTACCGACCGCGCTGAGAGCACCATGCGCGCGCCTCCGTTACTCTTTCGGAGGCGACCGCCCCAGTCAAACTGCCCACCTGCCACGGTCCCAGGAAAGGTTTGCTTTCTTTGGTGAGCACGCCGCACGACGCAGGGTGGTATTTCACTGCTGCCTCCACCCGAGCTAGCGCCCGGGCTTCAAAGGCTCCCACCTATGCTACACAGCCTCGTGCAGCGAGCAATGACAAGCTACAGTAAAGGTGCATGGGGTCTTTTTGTCCTGCTGCGGGAACTCGGAATCCTCACCGAGACTGCAATTTCGCCGAGCACTAGGTCGAGACAGTGTCCAAGTCGTTACGCCATTCGTGCAGGTCGGAACTTACCCGACAAGGAATTTCGCTACCTTAGGACCGTTATAGTTACGGCCGCCGTTTACCGGGGCTTCGGCTCAAGGCTTCACCCTTGCGGGTTGACCTCTCCCCTTAACCTTCCGGCACCGGGCAGGCGTCAGTGAGTATACGGCGCCTTGTGCGGCTTGGCACTCACCTGTGTTTTTGCTAAACAGTCGCTTGGACCGATTCTCTGCGGCCTTGCCTAGCAGCCAGCGCGAAGCTGACTACCGAACAAGGCATCCCTTCTTCCGAAGTTACGGGATCATTATGCCGAGTTCCTTGACCTAGTTTCACTCGTTCACCTTAGGCTACTCGCCTCGCCCACCTGTGTCGGTTTACGGTACGGACGTCGTACAAACTCCCCAAACAGGCTTTTCTTGCCGGTCGACTCCACAAGACTTGGAATTGGGTTGCCCCGCATCCTCGCATTCCCCTCTCGGCTTGCGCCTACCGGGTTAGACGGCCAATCCACAAGGCCGCTCTCACTTCGTTACCGTGTCCCCTGTTGGGTGATAGCGCTTGTACGGCGGGGCCGGAATGTTGACCGGCTGTCCATCGACTACGCCTCTGGGGCCTCGTCTTAGGGTCCGCCTCACCCTGCGCTGATTGCCATGGCGCAGGAATCCTTGGGCTTTCGGTGTCAGGGGTTTTCACCCTGATTTGCGCGTACTCATTCCGGCATCCTCACTTCCCCTCGCTCCACCCCATGGTTCTCACCGGGGCTTCACAGCACGGGGAACGCTCTCCTACCCCTCACACAAAGTGTGAAGACCAAGCTTCGGCGGGCCGCTTAATCCCGACCATTCTCGGCGCATCCACGCTGGACTGGTGAGCTATTACGCACTCTTTCAAGGAATGGCTGCTTCTAAGCCAACCTCCCAGTTGTCACGGCACGGACACATCCTTCGCTATACTCAGCGGCCACTTTGGGGCCTTAGCTGTGGTTCTGGGTTCTTTCCCTCTCGCCGTTGGACATTATCGCTCAACGACTGCCTCCCAAGGTCCATTTGTCAGGTATTCGGAGTTTGGTTGGGGTTGGTAGGAGCTACGCCCCCCCGCGCCCATCCAGTCGCTCTACCCCCTGCAAACACGCCTCAAGGCTCTACCTCAATAGATTTCGGAGAGAACCAGCTATCTCCAGGCTTGATTGGCCTTTCACCCCTACCCACAAGTCATCCGAGCGGTTTTCAACCCACAACGGTTCGGACCTCCACGCGGTGTTACCCGCGCTTCATCCTGCTCATAGGTAGATCGCCCTGGCTTCGGGTCTACCCCCGGGAACTTCAGTCGCCCTCTTTACAGGACTCGCTTTCGCTGTGGCTCCGCTGCAGAGCAGCTTAGCCTTGCTCCCGAGGAGTAACTCGCCGGATCATAATGCAAAAGGCACGCAGTCAGCCGTTTCGGGATCCGAAGACCCCGACCAGCCTCCTACCGCTTGTAAGTATGTGGTTTCAGGAACTATTTCACTCCCCGCACTGGGGTGCTTTTCACCTGTCCCTCACGGTACTCGTTCACTATCGGTTACACAGGAGTCTTTAGCCTTGGAGGGTGGTCCCCCCAGCTTCACGCCCGACTCCTCGTATCGGGCGTTACTCAGGAACTCCACTACGCTTGGTTCTTGGTCTTCACCTACCGGGCTGTCACCGTCTATGGCCCCCCTTTCCAGGGGAGTTCGGCTAACGTCACCAGGCGCGTCCGTGGGTCCTACAACCCCGGCAGTCCGAAGACCCCCGGTTTGGGCTCTACCCCGTTCGCTCGCCGCTACTTAGGGCATCTCTGTTGATTTCTCTTTCCTCGAGGTACTTAGATGTTTCAGTTCCCTCGGTTTGCTCTCGCTTACGCGAGTGACCGTCATCGCTGACAGCCGGGTTTCCCCATTCGGCAATTCAGGGATCACTGTGTGTGTGCCACTCCCCCTGACTTATCGCAGCTTACCACGGCCTTCATCGCCTCTGTGTACCCAGGCATCCCCCACATACTCTTGTTCGCTTGACCAATTTTTGAAAGCAGCTAACAGCTAGCGAGCTAGCAGCCAGCAGCTAGGAATTTCAGTTCAAGCAAAGCACGCGCGATCGCTTCATCGAGTGTTAGTCTCTTTCGAAACTGTTTTCTCTTGAAGATTCGCTAACGAATCGACGTGATTGCTCACGAAGATTCTGTTCCACGATTACTACCAGTTTCCGTTGTCAAAAAGCGTCCCGCGGTGCTTGGCACCGCGGGTTTTTTATTGTTCGCTGCTAGCTGCTAGCTGCCAGCTGCAGTTCTCAGACACGACGCGGCCGTTGCAAACAGCCAACAGCCGCAAGAAATAAAATCGAAGTTGTGAGATCGAGAATGCACGAAGCGAGCGACTACGTGATGAGAGCTTTCGGGCCCTAGCTCTTTCGAGGGGCTCTACTCGCTGCTCTCCGTTAAGGAGGTGATCCAGCCGCAGGTTCCCCTACGGCTACCTTGTTACGACTTCGCCCCAGTCATGACGCTCGCCTTCGGCCGCTTGGCCCCTTGCGGGTTCCGACACGGACTTCGGGCGCTCGCCACTTCCATGGCGTGACGGGCGGTGTGTACAAGGCCCGGGAACGTATTCACCGTGGCGTAGCTGATCCACGATTACTAGCGATTCCAGCTTCATGCCGTCGAGTTGCAGACGACAATCCGAACTGAGGAAGGGTTTTGGGATTTGCTCCACCTTGCGGTCTTGCGCCCCTCTGTCCCATTCCATTGTAGCACGTGTGTAGCCCTAGACGTAAGGACCATGATGACTTGACGTCGTCCCCACCTTCCTCCGGTTTGGCACCGGCAGTCTCTCTAGAGTTCCCGCCATTACGCGCTGGCAACTAGAGACAGGGGTTGCGCTCGTTGCGGGACTTAACCCAACATCTCACGACACGAGCTGACGACAGCCATGCAGCACCTGTGCATGGACTCCGAAGAGAGGCCGGCGTTTCTGCCGGCTGTCCCATGCATGTCAAGCCTAGGTAAGGTTCTTCGCGTTGCGTCGAATTAAACCACATGCTCCACCGCTTGTGCGGGCCCCCGTCAATTCCTTTGAGTTTCAGCCTTGCGGCCGTACTCCCCAGGCGGGGCACTTCATGCGTTTGCGCCGGCCCCCAAGGGGTCGCTCCCCCAGAGACCTAGTGCCCATCGTTTACGGCGTGGACTACCAGGGTATCTAATCCTGTTTGCTCCCCACGCTGTCG
>JANLGX010000165.1 GCA_024654005.1 Gemmatimonadaceae bacterium
AAGGACGTCATCGTGCACGAGGTGCAGATCCTCGAGACGCGGGCGCTGGGCGCGTCCGCAGTGCTGCTGATCGCGCGGGCACTGGCGCCGGCGGCGCTCGACGCGCTCGTTCGCGCCGCGCGCGAGTATGGGATCGAGCCGCTCGTGGAGGTCCGCTCGCGCGCGGAGCTGGAGCGCGCCGTCGATTCCGGGGCGACGCTCATCGGCGTCAACGCGCGCGATCTCGAGACGCTGGCGATCGACGAAGCCGTCCCGCTCGAGCTGCTCGGCCGCGTCCCGCGCGAGGCCACCGCAGTCGCGGAGAGCGGGATTCGCGGCCGCGCGTCCGTGGAGGCGCTCGCTCGCGCGGGAGCGGACGCCGTGCTCGTCGGCAGCGCTCTCTCCGTGGCGAGCGATCCCGAGCAGGCGGTGCGCGACCTGTCCGGCGTTTCGCGGATGCGCCGATGACGACCGCGATGAAGTTCTGCGGGATCACCCGCGCCACGGACGCGGGCTTCGCCGCGGAGCTGGGCGCGGCGTATGTCGGATCCATATTCACTGACAGCCCGCGCCGCGTGAGTCCCGCCGACGCCGCCGACATCTGGACCGCTGCTCCCGGGCTGGGAAAAGTGGGCGTGTTCGGCGATGCGCCTGTGGACGAGATCCTCGAGGCCGCTGGCGCATCGGGTCTGGACGTCATTCAGCTCCACTGCGGAGCCGGCAGCGGCGTGATCGAGCGGCTCCGGACGGGCTTTCGCGGCGAGATCTGGTCGGTCATCCGAATCGGCAAGGCGGGAGCGCTCGCCGTGGCCGGCGAATCGGCCGACGCGGACGCGGTACTCGTCGACAGCTACTCCGAATCCGGACTTGGCGGAACCGGGCGCACCTTCGACTGGGAGCGCGAGGCCGCCGCCATTCGCCGGCTCGTTGGCGACAAGCGGCTGATCGTCGCGGGCGGACTCGACCCCGACAACGTGGCCAGCGCCATCCGCGCGCTCGCCCCGGACGTGGTGGACGTGTCCTCCGGAGTGGAGTCCTCGCCCGGCGTGAAAGACCACTTCCGCATGCGCGCCTTCGCGGCCGCGGTAGCTCAGGCCGATGCCGAGTAAGAAGCCGTCGGAGGCTGTTACCAAAAGCCAACAGCCAATAGCCGACAGCTCGCTGGATCGCTTCGGCGAATTCGGCGGTCGCTACGTCCCCGAGACCCTCATACCCGCGCTCGACGAGCTGACCGCCGCGTACGCCGACGCGATGGCGGATCCCGCGTTCACGCGTGAGCTGGACGAGATGCTGCGCGATTACGTCGGCCGGCCGTCGCCGCTGACGTTCGCTCCTCGGCTGTCCGAGCACGTCGGCGCGCGCGTGTTCCTCAAGCGCGAGGACCTGAATCACACCGGCGCGCACAAGATCAACAACACGGTCGGCCAGGCGCTGCTCGCGCGCCGCATGGGCAAGCGCCGCATCATAGCGGAGACCGGCGCGGGGCAGCACGGCGTCGCGACGGCAACTGTGTGCGCCCGGTTCGGGCTGGACTGCGTCGTGTACATGGGCGAGGAGGACATGCGCCGGCAGGAGCTGAATGTGTTCCGCATGCGGCTGCTGGGCGCGACCGTCGTGCCGGTCTCGTCGGGAACGCGCACGCTCAAGGACGCGACGAGCGAAGCGATCAGGGACTGGGTCGGGAGCGTGAACGACAGCCACTACATCATCGGATCGGTCGTGGGTCCGGCGCCGTACCCGCGCATCGTGCGCGACCTGCAGTCGGTCATCGGCCGCGAGTCGCGCGCGCAGATGCTGGAGCGCACCGGCGCGCTGCCGAAAGTGGTGGTGGCCTGCGTAGGCGGCGGGTCCAACGCCATGGGGATCTTCCACGCGTTCATCGACGACGCGGACGTCGAGCTGGTAGGGGTGGAGGCCGCGGGTCGCGGGCTCGACACGGGGGAGCACTCGGCGTCGCTGGCGCGCGGCACGCCGGGAGTGCTGCACGGGTCGCTCAGCTACCTGCTGCAGGACGAGAGCGGCCAGGTCCGGCCGGCGCACTCGGTTTCCGCCGGGCTTGATTATCCTGGCGTAGGCCCCGAGCACGCCTATCTTATGGAGCTTCATCGGGCTACATACGTCTCCGTTACGGATTCGGAGGCACTGCGGGGGTTCGTGCTCCTCAGCCGATTGGAGGGAATCATCCCGGCTCTGGAGTCCGCGCACGCCATTGCCTGGATAACGAAGAATCGCGGCCGCTGGTCGGACAGTGACTCGCTGCTGGTCTGCATCAGTGGGCGCGGGGACAAGGACGTGGCGCAGGTAAGCGAGATGGATCTCTTGAGCTGATGACTTCACCAACAAGCGCACCAGTGCAGGCTCCCGATTCCCTCGAGCCGCCGCCGTTCGCGGCGGCGATCGTGACGGACGTGCTGAAGACTTTCTCCAAGGCCGTGCGGGCGCACGCGCTGTATCTGCCGAACAACCCGATGCACGCGCGCTCGATGGAAGCCGCGCGCGCGGCGTTCCAGGGACTGTGGCAGCAGACGGACGAGCTCGTCCTCCAGGTTTCCGAGACGCAGTTCCTCTGGGAGGAGCTCGTGGTGTACGAGGAAGCCGAGAAGTCCACGGACAATCTCGCGTGGGTGTTCTTCAAGGACGGCCTCCGCGAGCTCAAGATCTGCAAGGGCTTCGAGATGACGGACATGGACGCGATCATGGAGATCATCCAGCGCGTGCGGTCCGCCACCGCGGACGACGACGACATGCTCACGATTCTCTGGGAGCAGGAGTTCTCGACGTTCGAGTACAAGTACGTCGGCGCCGGCGGGGGCACGGGCGATACCCCGTACGATCCGTTGGAAGCCGGCGCCGCGCCGGAGCGACTCCCGCCCCCCGGCGAAGTCGAGCGCGGCGGGAGCGAGCAGCTGGTATCGTCGGCCAAGCCGGCCGGCGTCGTCAGCATGGACGATTTCGACTCGACGCTCTACTTCCTCGACGAGCGCGAGATCGAGTACATCCACAACGAGATTGCCAAGGACTATTCGGCCGATCTCAGGCCGCTGGTGATCGCGTCGCTGCTCGACACCTTCGAGACGCAGGTCGACGTCGGCGTGCGTGAGGAGATAGCGCGCATTCTTGACGGGATCCTGATCAATCTGCTGTCCACGAACCAGGTGCGCGCGGTCGCGTATCTGCTGCGCGAGGTCGCGCACACGGCGCAGCGCTCCAAGGAGATGACGGAGGTCCAGAAGCAGCGGTTCGCGGATCTGCCCGAACGCCTGTCCGAGGGGGCCGTGCTCGGCCAACTCCTGGAGACGCTGGAAGAGACACCGTTGTCGCCCCCGCAGGGCGACATCTCCGAGCTGTTCCTCCAGCTGCGTCCGGCCGCGCTCGAGACCGTGTTCGCGTTCACGCCGCGCTCGCAGAACCGCGAGCTGTGCGAGCTGCTGGAGAACGCGGCCGACCGTCTCGCCGCGTCGCACACGTCCGAGCTCGTGCGGCTGATCACCGTCGCCGATCCGGTCGTGGCGCAGGAGGCCATCCAGCGCGCCGCGGCGATGAAGGCGGCCGCGGCGGTGCCGGCGCTGAGCCAGGTGATCAACACCGGCGCCGATCCTTCGATGCGGCTCGCGGCGGTGCTCGCGCTCGCCGACATCGGCTCGCCGGGAGCGCTGCAGGTGCTGGAGAAGTGCGTGGAGGACTCGGAGCGGGACGTGCGGGTCGCGTCCGTCCGCGCGCTCGGCGGGCGGTCGTACCGGCCCGCGCTCCCGCGGGTGGAGAAGGCGCTCAAGGGCAAGGCGCTGCGGGAGAGCAACCTGACCGAGAAGATGGCGTTCTTCGAGGCGTACGGCGCGCTCGCGGGAGACGCGGGGGTCGAGTTCCTCGATTCGGTGCTGAACGGGAAAGGCACTTTCGGCAAGCGCGAAGAGTCCGAGTTCCGCGCCTGCGCGGCCATGGCGCTCGGCAGGATCAACACCCGGCGCGCGCGGGAATCGCTCGAGAAAGCCGCGGGTGACAAGGAAGCCGTCGTGAAGAACGCGGTGACGCGCGCGATACGAGGGGTGGCCGCATGACGTCGCCGCAGCTGACGACTCCGCCGTCGGGCGCGGGCGCCCACTCCGAGCACGGCAATCCGGCCTACGTCCGGAAGATCGGTCGCACGCTCATCATCGGCATGTACAGCGCTATGCGGTCGATCAAGCTGTATCCGCTGGAGCACGGCTCGGTGCAGCGCGCGCTCGAGGACGTCGCGAACGTGGCGCGTGAGATTCGCGAGCACGAGCACGAGCTCGAGTTCAGGGTGTCGGGCGAGTTCATCTTCCTGAACGAGACGCGCCTCCGCCTCGACCTCACCAACTATGCCAGCTTCGGGCAGGTGCTCACCATCTGCAAGGCGAGCGGCGTGGGCGTGATTCGTGTGCCCGACGTCGCCACGCCCAACGACTGGCTCGTGTTCCTGAACGCGCTCGACACGCCGCTCAAGAACGACCCGGAAGGAAGCCTCGAGCGGCTGATCGAGCGTCTGCACGGCGCCGGCGTCAACGCGTTCGAGCTGGAGCAGCCCTCGGAATCCGAGACGGATCGCGAGGCCAGCGAGCAGGTGCACGCGGCCGCGGTGCGCACGTACGCGCAGTCGGTCACGGTCACCAAGGACGTGATGAACTCGGTGCGCCTCGGCAAGACGCCGAGTCTCAAGAAGATCAAGCGGCTGGTGCAGACCATCGTCGACCAGATCCTGAACAATGAGGTGTCGCTCGTCGGCCTCACCACGATCCGCGACTACGACGAGTACACGTTCACGCACTCCGTCAACGTCTGCATCTTCTCGGTCGCGCTCGGCAGGCGGCTCGGCTTCACCAAGCGGCAGCTGTACGACCTGGGGATGGCCGCGCTGTTCCACGACATCGGCAAGTCGCGGATCCCGATCGACCTGCTGCAGAAGACCGAGGGGCTGACCGACGAGGAGTGGCGCCTCATCATGGCGCACCCGTGGCTGGGCGTGCTCGGCCTGTTCCAGATGCGGGGCCAGGCGGAGCTGCCGTACCGCGCGATGGTCGTGGCGTACGAGCACCACATGAAGTGCGATCTCAGCGGCTACCCCAAGGCGATCCGGCCGCGGCAGATCTGCATGACGGCGAAGATCGTCGCCGTCGCGGACGGGTACGACGCGGCCACTTCGCGCCGCACTTACCAGGCCGAGCCGCTGCCGCCGCCCGCGGTGCTCGAGGAGATGCGCGACAACCCGCGCCGCGGCATGGACTCCGTCGTGGTGAAGGCGTTCATCAACCTGCTGGGCATCTATCCCGTCGGGACGCTGGTGGTGCTCGACACGTTCGAGCTGGCGATCGTCAAGACCGCCAACCCGAATCCGGAGCTGCTCGGGCGCCCGGTGGTCATGATCGTCAGCGATCCGCTGGGAAATCTCATCACCCCGCCCGTCGAAGCGGATCTCGCCGAGCAGGGCGCCGACGGAAGCTACGCGCGGACCATCATCAAGACCGCGGACCCGGAGCGCTATGGCATCCGCGTCGGCGATTATTTCCTCTGACGCGATAGCACGGCGGTTCGAGGCGCTGCGCGCGGAATCGCGCCGCGCGCTCGTGTGCTATGTCACGGCCGGGCATCCGTCGCCGGCCGCAACGGTGGAGCTGCTGGAAGGACTGGAAGAGGCCGGCGCGGACGTGATCGAGCTCGGCGTTCCATTCTCCGACCCGGTCGCGGACGGTCCGGTAATCCAGCACAGCTCGTCGGTCGCCCTGGCCAATGGCGTCACGCTCGACAGCGCGCTGGAGCTGCTCGGGAAGGCGCGGCCGGCCGTGCCCGTCGTGCTGTTCACCTACCTCAACCCGCTGCTCGCGGCGGGGCCCGACGTGCTGCGCCGGGCGCGCGACGCCGGCATCGCGGGGATCCTCGTGACGGATCTACCACTCGGCGCGGATCCGCGGCGCGAGGCATGGCTGGCGGAGAGCGGGCTCGATTTCATCCGGCTCGTCGCCCCGACTACACCGCCCGGCAGGCTGGCCGGCATCTGCGAGCACGGGAGCGGCTTCGTGTACCTGATCAGCCGCATGGGCGTCACCGGCACCCGCGACGACGCGCCGCCCGACCTGGCGCCGATGGTCGCGAGATTGCGTACGGTGACCGATCTCCCCGTGTGCGTGGGATTCGGCATCTCGACTCCCGCGCAGGCGCGCGCCGTCTCGCAGCTGGCGGACGGCGTGGTGGTCGGGAGCGCCGTCGTGCAAGCCGCCGGCGAGTCGACCGGCGCGGCGCTGAATCTCGTACGCTCCATGCGGGAGGCGATGGATGGCTGAAGACGTAGTGACGCTGAAGGGGATGCGCTTCCACACGCACATCGGGGTCCTGCCGCACGAGGCGGAGGTGGCCCAGTCGATCGAGGTGGACGTGTCTGTCTGGGTGAAGCGACCCGCGGGGGGCGACGGCGCGGCCACGGTCGCGGACTACCGCGATCTGTACGACCGCGCGGCCGGCGTGCTGGCGCACGGACACATGAAGTACCTGGAGGACGTGGCCGAGCGGATCGCCGAGCAGGCGCTGGAGGTGCGGCTGGTCACGCGGGTCTCGGTCTCGGTGCGCAAGCCGCACGTGGCGCTCCCGGGGCCGTTGGCGTACGCCGAGGTCACTGTGGAGAGGAGGAAGTGATTGGTGATTAGTGATTAGTGATTAGTGACTAATCACGCGGTTACTAATCACCAATCACTAATCACTAATCACTAATCACCAGCCCATGGACCTCGCGTTCATTGCACTCGGATCAAACGTAGGGGACCGCGATAAACATCTAGCCGCCGCCCGCAGTGCAATCGCCGCCCTGCCGCATACATTCATTGTCGCCGCCTCGGACGTCGAGGAAACCGAGCCGCTCGGTGGACTCCAACAGGAGAAGTATCTGAATCAGATGCTCGCCGTGAAAACCGCGCTGGAGCCGATGCAGCTGCTGAGCGAGCTGCAGGGAATCGAGAAGGCGAACGGCCGCACGCGGGGCGAGCGGTGGGCGCCGCGCACGCTCGATCTCGACATCGTCGCGTACGGGAACACTACGCTTGCGACGGTGCAGCTGACGCTGCCGCATCCCGGCCTGCCGGAGCGCGACTTCTGGCGGCGGCAGATCGCGCAGCTCGAGGAGCGACTGTGAG
>JANLGX010000141.1 GCA_024654005.1 Gemmatimonadaceae bacterium
TGTTGTTGCCGCGGATCTGCATCTGGATTCCGCCGCCGGGGGCGCCGGAATTCGACTGGAGGTTTACGCCGCTGATCTTGCCGGTGAGGGCGTTCTCGAACGTCGGTGCCGCAACCCGGGAGAGCTCCTCCCCGCTTACGTACGCGATCGCCGTCGTGGCACTGCGACGCTCGACGGTCGTCGCCTGGCCGGTCACGACTACTTCGCTGAGGCGGAAGAAGTCCTGCACGAGCACGATGTCCAACGTGCTCGTGCCGGCGGGGACGTTGATCTCGCGGCGCGTGTAGCCGATCGCGCGCACCTGAAGCCGTACGTCACCTGCCGGTGCGGTTATCGAGTACCGCCCGTCGGCGTTGGTGCGGGTGGAGCGGCCTTCGGCGACGTTGAGCACCGAAATCTGGACGTCGGGGACCGGCTCGGTCGAGCCGGAGCGGGTCACGCGACCCGAGATCTGCCGTTCCTGTGCAATGAGGATAGCGGGGACGATCAGCAGCAACAGCAGTGCTGCCAAGCCCGTTCGCAACAACGTGCGAGTGCCCATGGGTTCTCCAGGGAGGTGGTGGGTCCGCAAACGCAATCGCATCACGCCTTTGGGAGGTGCGTGATGCGGCGGGCAGATAATGCGGGTCGCTGCTGCGCACGTCAAGACGCCGAGGGTGGGACTCGGTGGGTTAAGGCCCTCTGCGCGGGCGTTACTACCTGTGTTTTCGGTCTAGCCGGTCTCTTTCGTTGGTCACTCTCGACCGATGAGCAGGGTCACTGAACGGTGACCGAGCCTGCCATCCCCGAGTGATTCGTGCACTGATAGCTGAAGGTGCCCGCGTTGGCGAACGTTCGCGCGTTAGAGCCCGAGCTGTGGTTGGCGATGTTCGCCGGCGCGCCGCTCCCGGCAAAGGTGACGTTGTGAGCGGTGCCGGTCCCGTTGGTCCAGGTGACCGTGCCGTTCCGGGCGATCGTTACGGAAGTGGGCGAGAACGTGTTGCTCTCGCCATAGATATCGGAAGTGGTGCTCATCGCCACGGAAGCGGTCGAAGCGGGGGCGCCGGGATTGTTGGGGGCGGTCGGGCTGGTCGGTGCGCCACTCCCTCCGCCTCCGCAGGCCGAGCTGGCGACGAAGGCCGCAAGCAGTGGCCACGAACGATGCGCTGGAATCATCCTTCCTCTTCGAGGTGGTTTCGAGGAGGATGCCGACCGCAGGGGATTCGTGTCTTGGATGCCCGCGCGGCAGTTGGAAGGAGATGATACCCGTGACCCTCCGAGCGATCCGCGCTAGGGTCAGGGTCGCGGAGCGAGCACGATCCTGTCGATTGTCCCGGTCGAAACCGCGTGGTACGTCGGCCGCGCGCGGCGGTAGATGTCGCGCGCCATCGTCGCGCCCCACGGCGTCATCATCAACCCGGTGTACAGCGGCGCCAGGAACTTGCGTCGGCCCTGTGAAGTCAGGAAGCGCGGGAGCGCGGGGAACGCGGGCTCGTACCCGTTTCGGATCGCGATGAGCAGCCACTCCTGCGTGGACCACTTCGCCGTTTCGTCGGTATGGCTGCGCCGTTCCTCCAGGTGATACGTAGGAATACGTATGGGCTGCCAGCAGTTCGGAACGCATTATTGAGCTATGCATCGGCGTAATTCTCTGGCCGCAGCGGCTGCCGCGATTTCCCGTCGCCCTGCGGCCACGCTGCTGACCCTTGCGGTCGTCCTCCTTCCACTGATCGTCCTCGGCGGCAGGGTACGACCGGACAACAGCATCGCTGTGTGGTTCGTGGACGATGACCCCGCGCTGGTTGCGTATCGGCAGTTCCTGAGCGAGTTCGGCAACGACGAGGCGGTTCTCGTCGGGTGGGAGCGCGCCGGTACACCAGGCACGGCGCCGATGGAGCAGGAACGCCGGCTGGCGGCTCGGCTGCGCGCGATCCCCGGCGTGGCGCGCGCCGTCGCTCCGGCGGAGCTGCCGGCTGCCGTCGCTGAGCGCCTCATCTCGGCGGATGGGCGTGCGGCAGCCGTCGTGGTGTGGCTGGAGACCGGCCCGCGCATCGAAGCTGAGAGGCCTCGGATCATCGACGGAATCGACGCCACCGCGCGCGGAGTACTCGGCACAGGCGACTTCCACCTCGCAGGCATGGGAGTGCTTTATGAGGGACTGAATCGCCAGACCGTCAGCGATACCGGCGTGTTTTTAGGGCTCGCGCTCATCTGCATGCTGCTGCTTCTGGCGCTCACCTTGCGCAGTGGACGCGCGGTTGGTGTGGTGCTCATCCCGGCACTGGTCGCCTCCGGAGCATCGATGGGCGTGGTCGCTCTCTCTGGGAGGCCGTTCACCGTACTGGGCTCCGCGCTCCCGACTCTCGTGCTCGTGATCGCGCTCGCCGACGGCATCCACGTTCTGCTCCACTACTGGGCGGTACGGCGCGACAGCCCACCAGCCGACGAGCTCGTCCGAAGGACTCAGGCAGCCAATGCGGTCGCTTGGGTGGCCGTGCCCTGTCTCTTCACCTCGCTCACGACGGGAGCAGGCTTTCTGGCGTTGACGACCTCGCGCATCGTCGTCGTCCGCGACTTTGGTGCCCTCGCCGCGGTGGCGATGCTGCTTGCCTGGCTGGTCGTGATACTCAGTTCCGCTGCCGCACTTGCCATGTGGGACTTCGCTCCGCCCGCGCGTCGTGTCGGCTCCCGATGGTTGGACGCGCTACCGCTGTGGGTCGCCGACCGCCTGCCGCACTGGCGAACCGCGATCCTTGCCGGCGCGGCGATCACGGGTCTCCTGTCCGCTGCAGGGACGCTCCGAATCAGCGTAGACACCCACACGATCGGTCTGCTTCCCGAGGACCATCCGGTTCGGCGCGACAGCGACTGGGTGGAACGCCGGCTCGGAAACTACACGCCGCTCGAGTTCATCGTGCAGGCGCCGCGTGGCCCGGCCGATCCGGAATTTCTGACAGCCCTTGGTGAGTGGCGCCGCCGCGCCGAGCAGGTACCCGGTGTCACCCGAACCTTCACGGCGCTCGACATCGCGGCATCCCCGCCGGCTGCAACGACCCCCATGGATGAAAGGAACCCGTACGTGCGGGCTGACGAGCGGGCGCTGCGTGTCACGGCCTATGTACCCATGGGTACAGCGCGCGAGTTCGAGCGCGTGGCCGTACGCCTGGAGCGGGAGGGAACAGCGGTCTTCGGATCCGACCGGGCGGTGCGTGCGTCCGGGTATCTTCCACTCTACGTGCGGATAATCGACTATGTGGTCGAGAGCACCATCCTCGGGCTGGGTGTGGCTTTTCTGATCGTGTTCGCCCTTATCGCGCTGCTGGTACGCTCGTGGTCAGGAGTGCGCGCAGCTGTTATCGCTAACGTGCTACCCGTCGCCGCCGTTTTCGGGGTGATGGGATGGTTCGGGATCCCCCTCGATATCGCGACTGCCACCGTTGGCGCGATCGTGCTCGGAATCGTGGTGGACGACACGATTCACCTTCTCTTCCGTTATCGTCACTCGAGAGAGACCGGCGTGGCGCCGGCGGACGCCGCAGCGTTCGCGGTCCGTGAAGCCGGTCCGGCCATGACCCTCACCACGCTCGTGCTTGCGGGGGGATTTGCCGTGATGATCGCGGCGGGAACCAAGTCCATCGCGTACTTCGGTTTGGTCGCGACAATTGCCATTATCGGCGCGTACCTGGCCGACATGCTGTTGCTCCCTGTGCTGCTGGGCAGCCGGTCGCGCGAACCGGCCGCAGTTTCGCCGGCCGACGGGCGAACTGCCGCGGGGCACCGGGAATGAGT
>JANLGX010000166.1 GCA_024654005.1 Gemmatimonadaceae bacterium
CGGCGACCGCCCGCAGCTGGTGTGCCCAGAGGTCGGCCATCACTCCCGCCCTCCCTGCACGTGCTCGGCCACGGCGGCGCGGATGGCGTCGAAGCGCTCGGGCTTGGCCGCGAGCCAGCCGGCGAGCTTGGCCCGCTCCTCGTCGGTCCCAGCGCCCGAGGCGTCCTTGCCGTTGGCGGCGAGCCACAGGTCCACGTCGGCGACCGTCAGCCCGGCGTTGAAGAGCACACCCTCAAGATCGTAGGTCGGGCGGGCGCCACCCGCGAGCGGGTGGACGATGAAGCGCCGCCGCTTGCCCTTGCTCTCGCTCAGCGCGAGCTCGAGCGGCTCGGTCAGCCCGGACAGGTGGCTGATGCGGATCCCGCCGACTTCCATCCCGCCGAACTTCGCCGCTGGGTCGCGGTAGAGCGTCATGCGCGAGTCCGGCGCCCACTGCCGCGGGTCCTTGCCCCAGGCCGCGATGAGCACGCGGATCATGGTCTTGCAGGGCCGGAAGGGCTTGCACTCGCGCAGCTTGATCTCGACGGCCTGACCGTTGCCGGGGCCGGTGGTGACGCGCGCGACGGTGACGGTGCGCGGGCCCGAGAGGAAGTCCTCGGCGTTGATCTGATCACTCTTCGGCTCGGCGGCCGCGGTGAGGTCGGTCAGGTCGTCGTTCACGGCGTCTCCTCCACGATCAGTTGATCTTCGTCCTCGCCCCACGCCCACGGCGGGAGCTCGAGCACCTCGATGTGCGGCAGCGCGCCGGGCCACTCGCCGGACGCCTCGTGCTCTACGATCTTGACGAGCAGCTCCTCGCGCTCCTTCTGGCCCGCGAACCGGGCGCCGTCGTGGTCGAGCTGCACCACGCCGACGTCGTTGGGCTTGGCGGTCTCGTACACCACGAGGCGCGACCAGACGTCGCGCAGCTCGCGCCCGAGGCAGATCGCAGCGCCCTCGGCGTAGTGCGCCGCCTGGACGTGAGCCCCTTGGCGGACGACGAGCGAGGCCAGGCGCCGGAGCACCGTCGTCCCGAAGCCCTTGAGGTCGACGACGAGCGGGTGGCCCCACTCCTCGCTGAGCCTGTCGAGCCGCGCCTTGCAGAGCAGGCCGGTCGCGGGGTGGCACCACTGCAAGGTCAGCTCCGACCGGCCCGGCGCCGCGAGCATGGGTCCGGCGATCGGATGGCGGCGGATGGCCTCGGCGACCGCGTTGACCTTGACGATCTGTTTGTCGGTCAGCGGATCTTGGTCCGGATGGTCGACGCACCACGCCTGGAATGCTTTGTCGCGCAGGCTCTGGCGGACCGAACACGCTGCGAAGGATGACCCGAAGGTCTCGGGCTCGAGGATGGCCGCGTGCATCGCCCGCAGTTCCACGCGACTCGCGGTGTCCGCGCCGCCGTCACCCTCGCGGTAGTGTAGCGGGCTCGTCGCCATGCGCTTCAGGTCGCCACTGCGGATGCCCGGCAGCGCGTCGTACTCCTCGTAGGTGAGCCCCGGCAGGATGCGGGGGACGGTGTAGGGCGCCGGCTCCCGCAGCTTGCGCACGGCGTCGAGGGCCGGGTGGTCGATGTCGGTATCGGTCATGGCGATTCCTCGTTGTAGGATGCGACTGCAACAGCGATGTCGTCGCCGTCGTAGACGATTTCCGGGCGCCCGACGGTGAGTGTGTAGACGCGGAACCGTTTGGCGCCGGCGAGCGCCTCGAGCCCCTTCGACGTCACCAGGCCGCGGGCAGCGGCGAGCTGGACCCACATCGGGGGCAGGTCGGAGACGGCGAGGTCGGTCATGACATCACCGCCTTGACGCGCCGCGCCAGCG
>JANLGX010000169.1 GCA_024654005.1 Gemmatimonadaceae bacterium
CGGCGAACCGCGCGGAGCTGCTGCCGCGGGAAGCGTTGCCGCCACCGCCGTCGCCGCCGGCCGCCGGGCAGTAAGCCGATGCCGCATGTGACAACCGTCTTGACTCGCAAGCTGCGCGCAGCTGCTGCGGCGGCGCTGATGACCGCGGCGGCGTGCGCGCCGGTATTGCAACCCTCACCGGCGGATCTCTCCACGTGGGCCGCGGACGAGGCGGCGATCCGCGCTGCTACCACCGCCTCGGCGGACGCCTGGAACCGCGGCGATCTGAATGGCCACCTCGCCATCTACGTGGACAGCGTCACATTCATGACCAGGACAGGCCCACGGCCCGGCGTCGCGGCGATTGAGCAGCAGTTCTCGCAGGTGTATTTCCGCGACGGGAAGCCGAAGCAGACGCTTCGCTTTGAGCAGGTTACGGTCCGCCGTCTGGATGCGAATTCAGCGCTCGAGACGGGCCGGTTCGTTCTCAGCGGGGGTGGGGAGGCCGAGCAGTCCGGCTGGTTCACGCTGGTCTGGATTCGAACACCGGCCGGTTGGAGGGCCGTACACGACCATTCGGGCTAGGCGCGTTCAGCTATCGCGTTGGCAGCGCGTAACTTGGAGCTACGGCGGGAATTGTGACGGGAGGTGCCGCTGACCAGTCCATTATGGTATGCGGAGAGAGCGCGGGTTTACCATGGTGGAGCTGATGATCGCCGTCGTCGTGATGGGGATCATCATGGCGGTAGGCGCTCCCAAGCTCGCGTCCATCAGGGACAGGGCGTCCGTGCGGTCCGCGACCCAGCAGATCGGAGCGTACGTGGCCACCGCGAGGGCGGCCGCAATCCGTCGGGGGATGCGCGCCAATTTCAAGGTCCGGGCGGACACCATGTGGATCGAGATTCAGCAGCCGGGCGCGCCGGAGGTGGTAGCGCCGCCGATACCGCTGGCCCAGACTTTCAACGTGATCATGACCACGACGACCGATTCGATCGTATTCGACGCGCGGGGGTTCGCCATCTATCCGGCCGCCACGTCGAAGTTCGTCGTCACGCGCTCGTCGGCGTCGGATTCCACGTGCGTGACCAGGCTCGGCATGATCTCCCCCAAATGCCAGCTATAGTGAAAGGGAGCCTGATGCGCGGGCGACGCGGTGGCCGGGCCGGCTTCACCATCGTGGAGCTGATAGTCGCCATGCTGATGCTCACGATCGGGCTGCTCGGCCTGGCGGGAGTCGGCGCGGTGGTGCTCAAGCAGATGAAGGGTGGCACCTACCAGACGATCGCCGCCTCGATCGCGCAGTCGCGCTTCGAGCAGCTGGAGGGCGACCCGTGCCTCTCGATACTGGGAGGAACCGCGACCGTGCGCGGCATGACGGAGACGTGGACGGTAGCGTCGCTCGGTCTGCGGGCCACGACGGTGTACGATACGGTTACTTTCGTGACCTCCTCGGCCGAAACGGAGAAGGTCGGCATTCACACGGTAGTCGCATGCACGCAATGATTCGCGCGCGCCGCTCGAGGCGCGGGTTCTCGCTCGTCGAGCTCATGGTGGTTCTCGCGCTCTCCTCGATCG
>JANLGX010000173.1 GCA_024654005.1 Gemmatimonadaceae bacterium
CGGCCTGATGTCCGACTTGTCGAAGTCGAAGTAGATCGGAGCAGTGATCGCGGTCGTATCGATCGCCACAGGTGCGCGGCAATTCGGATCCGTCGCGAGAATCGCGTTGTTGTACACGCAGCGAGCGGGCGGCGGCGGCACCACCGGCGGCGGCGGCGTCGGCGCGCGACAGTTCGGGTCCGAAGCCAGGATACTGCTGTTCCACGCGCAGACGGCCGGCGGCTCCGGCACGACGCGCGAGGCACCGCCAAGGAACAGGCTCAGACCGGCGCGGGCCGCATAGTTCAGCGACGCGTCCGGCGAAGAGTTCGGCATGTAGTCAACCACACCGTCGATACGCAGCGCTACGCGCGGCGCAAAGCCGATACGAACACCAGCGATACCCGACGCGCCGTAGTTATACGTCGCGGGACGGTTACTTACATCGTCGCCAGCGCCGTAATTGGTGCGCACGGCACCGCCGCCGACGAGGAACGAGCTGTTCGATCCGAGGAAGCCGGCGAACGGGAAGTTGTAGTTCAGGCGCAGCGCGAACGTCGAGTAGTCGATCGTCTCGAACCTGCCGGTCGGTGGCGTGGCAACCGCATTGTCCAACGGCGACCACTGGCCATCACCTTCGATCTGCCAGTTGGGCGTCAGGAAGACACCCGCGCGCCCGCCGTAGCCGAGGCCGTCATCCGGACGGTTGTTGGCGCTAAAGCCGGCGTTGTCATCCATGAACGAATACTGAACGAACCCGCCGAGCTCGAGCGTTCCGGGCAGCGGCTGCGGGGTATCGTCCCACCACACCACGGGACCCGACGCCGTCGGGCTCATCCCCATCCACTGACTGGCCGGGTCGGGCCAGAAATCGAGACCCGCCTGGAAGCGGAAGTTCATTGTCGCGTCGGGCTCCGACGTCGGCATGTAATCCACGAGCGCCTGCAGACGCAGCGCCGTGAATCCACCAAACGCGGCGGTGAATCCAAGCGCGCCCTCCGCGCCGTAGTTGTACGTGTAACCGTTCCCGACGCGATAGCTGCTCAGGACCGCGCCACCGCCGACCTGGAAGCCGGCGGTTACGCCGGTCATCGCGGTGAACGGGAAGGCGAACATGAGACGCGCCGAGATCGGACCGTACTTCACGTCACGGTCCAGGGGGGCCCCACCCTCCCAATCAGGAGCGGTGTAGGATCCCTCCGCCTCGAGGAATATGTTCGGGCTGATGAAAGCGCCTACCCGTCCGCCATATCCGAACGCGTCCTTGAGGTTCAGGTTGTCGTCGAACATGGTGTATTGCCCGAAGCCACCAAGAATCAACGTTCCGGGCTGTTGTGCTACAGCCGGGGCAGCGAGAAGCAGGGCGGCCATCGAACAGAAGGTCCAACTCCTTCTTAACATGCGCACATCCTCTTTCAAAAGGGTGGTAAAAAAAACCCAACCGTGCTACGCTCCGACCAGCGGCAGGCAGGATATGTGCCGATCGACTCCATCATGATCGACTAAAGACCTATCCGGCTATGCCTTACACCCTGCAAACTTACTTCGGACCGCGGAAAAAACCAGACTCCAGCCAGAACATGTAAACATTTGTCGTGCTTACACTTGCACTGCGTCTTGCACCTTGGGCATACAGATGTGCGGCGCGTGCAATTTCAGCGCCACGATCACGAGCGTACAACGGCTTCCCCCCTCCTCCGCTGCGGCGAAGATCGCCGCGCTTCACCGCTGAATCGCCGCCGCCAGCAGTGCGATCCTCACCGTCGTGCCCGCCGCCTTCTCGCTCTCGACGTCGATCGACCCGCCCCACGCCTCC
The DNA here is from genome assembly GCA_024654005.1 of Gemmatimonadaceae bacterium. Classification (GTDB taxonomy): domain Bacteria; phylum Gemmatimonadota; class Gemmatimonadetes; order Gemmatimonadales; family Gemmatimonadaceae; genus JACDCY01. Next base: position 1,796 of record JANLGX010000173.1, read on the forward strand.
ACCAGCCGGCGGCTGATCGCCAGCCCGAGCCCGCTCCCAGTCGTTCGCGTCGAGAAGTGCGGCTCGAAGACGCGCGGGAGATCGGCCGCCGCGATCCCCGAGCCGTCGTCCTCGACGGAGATCGTCACCCGCTCCTCGTCGCGAGTGACCGCGACCGACACGTTGCGCGCGCCGGCATGGCGCGCGTTCTCCAGCACGTTGAGCA
>JANLGX010000176.1 GCA_024654005.1 Gemmatimonadaceae bacterium
GAGGAACGTGGGTGTGAAGTCGTCCGTGATCGTATAATTCGACAAAACTTCGGCGTCGACGACAGCCTCGCATTGTGCGCACTCAAGTAACACGGATACGTCTCCGAAAATCATAGGATGTTGCCAGCCGACGCCTTGCGGATTCGATGTCGACGCCGAAGGCTACTGAAAGATTCATCGAAACGCGCCCTTCACGCCGCCGCCCATTCCCCGGAAAGCAACGCCGCTTGTTCCAGGACCGTCTGCGTCGCCTTCTCCTGTTTGTCGGGCGGGTAGCCGTGCTTGCGCAGGATGCGCTTGACGAGCACGCGGAGCTGGGCGCGCACGTTTTCGCGCACCGTCCAGTCGATGGTCACGTTGGCTCGCACCGACGCCACGAGCTCTCTCGCAATGGCGCGCAGAGTCTCGTCACCCAGGACCTTCACCGCGCTGTCGTTGGTCTCAAGAGCATCGTAGAACGCGAGCTCATCTTCGCTGAGGCCCAGTGCCTCACCGCGCAGGTCCGCCTCCCGCATCTGCTTGGCCAGCCCGATCAACTCCTCGATCACCTGAGCGGCCTCGATGGCGCGGTTCTGATAGCGGCGGAGTGACTGCTCCAACAACTCCGCGAACGACCGCGCCTGCACGAGATTCTTCCGCCGGCGCGTGCGCAGCTCGCCCTTCAAGAGCTTCTGCAGCAGCTCGACCGCGAGATTGCGCTGCGGCATCCCGCGTACCTCGGACAAGAACTCCTCCGACAGGATCGAGATGTCCGGCTTCGCCAAGCCCGCAGCGGCGAAGATGTCCACCACCCCCTCGGGCGTCACAGCGCGGGAGATGATCTGCCGGACGGCGTGATCCAGCTCTTCCTCGGGCCGCGCCTCGCCCGGCGCGCGCTTGGCGAGCACGGCCTGCACCGCCTGGAAGAACGCGACGTCGTCCCGGATGCGAAGCGCCTCGGCGTGCGGCACGGAGAGCGCGAACGCCTGCGATAGCTCCCGTCCAGCGCCCACCAGCCGGTCCTTGCCGTTCTGTTGCGCGAGGATGTGCTCCTGCGCCGCTGGCAAGAGGCCAAGGCGCTCCGCCGGAGTGCCCGTGACCCACTTCGACCGGTCGAAGCCGTGAAAGAGACCGCAACAGACCTCGTGCTTCTCCAGCATCACGGCGACGGCTTCGTCCTGATCGAGCGCGGTGCGGCCAGTACCGCCGCTCTCTGTGTAGGTGGCGAGCGCCGCCTTGAGCTCGTGCGCCAGACCGAGGTAGTCCACCACCAGGCCGCCGGGCTTGTCCTTGAACACGCGGTTGACGCGCGCGATCGCCTGCATCAGCCCATGGCCGCGCATCGGCTTGTCGATGTACATCGTGTGCAAGCTCGGGGCGTCGAAGCCGGTGAGCCACATGTCGCGCACGAGCACCAGCTTCATTGGGTCGGCCGCGTCCCGGAAGCGATTCGCCAGCGCCTCGCGGCGCGGCTTGTTGCGAATGTGCGACTGCCAGTCCACCGGGTCAGACGCCGAGCCGGTCATCACGACCTTGATCGCGCCTTGGTCGTCGTCCTCGTGCTGCCACTGGGGCCGCAGCCGCACGATCTGCTGGTACAGCTCCACGCAGATGCGCCGGCTCATGCAAACGATCATCGCCTTGCCGTCGAGCGCCTCGAGCCGCGTCTCGAAGTGTTCGACGATGTCCTTGGCGACGAGTTCAAGGCGCCGCTCGGCCCCGACGATGGCCTCGAGCTGCGCCCACTTGCTCTTAAGCTTCTCCTTGCGCTCGACCTCCTCGCCCTCGGTGGCTTCCTCGAACCCCGGGTCGATCTTCGGCCGCTCGACTTCATCGAGCGCCAGCTTCGCCAGCCGGCTCTCGTAGTAGATCGGCACGGTCGCGCCGTCTTCGACCGCGCGCTGGATGTCGTACACGCTGATGTAGTCGCCGAACACCGCCCGCGTGTTGGCGTCGGCGTGCTCGATGGGCGTGCCGGTGAAGCCGATAAACGAGGCGTGCGGCAGCGCATCGCGCATGTGCCGCGCGAAGCCGTCGATGAAGTCGTACTGGCTGCGGTGCGCCTCGTCGGCGATCACCACGATGTTGCGCCGGCCGGACAGCACCGGGTGCCGGTCGCCCTTCTCCTCGGGGAAAAATTTGTGGATCGTCGTGAACACCACGCCGCCCGCCGCCACGGCAAGCTTCTCCCGCAAGTCGGCGCGGTTCTCGGCCTGCGCTGGAGGTTGGCGTAGGAGATCCTGGCAGCGCGAGAAAGTGCCGAAGAGCTGGTCGTCGAGGTCGTTGCGGTCGGTGAGCACGACCAGCGTCGGATTCGCCATCGCCGGCTCGCGCACGATCCGCCCGGCATAGAAGGTCATAGTGAGACTCTTGCCCGAGCCCTGCGTGTGCCAGACCACGCCGACGCGACGGTCGCCCGGCTGGCCCCCGGGCTTCTGGCCCGCCTCGTATCCGGACCGTGCCTCCGCCACTCGGTCCGCCGCGCGGTACAGCTCGGCCGCCCGCAGCGTCTCGCCAACGGCCACTTGCACCGCGTGGAACTGGTGGTAACCCGCCATCTTCTTGGCAAGCGTGCCACCGCCCGCATCCTCAAAGACGATGAAGTCGCGCACAAGGTCGAGAAACCGTCGCGGCGCGCACAGCCCCTCGATCGAGACCTGCAGCTCGGGCAGGTGCGGATCGGCCAGCCGCTCGCCCGTGATCGTGCGCCACGGCTTCATCCACTCGCGCCCGGCCGTGAGCGTGCCGACCCGCGCCTCGACGCCGTCGGAGACGAGCAGCACTTCATTGAACGCGAACAGCGACGGCAGCTCGGCCTTGTAGGTCTGGAGCTGCTGGAACGCCGTCCAGATGGTCGCGTCCTCGTCGGCCGCGTTCTTCAGCTCGATCACCGCCAGCGGCAGCCCGTTGACGAAGAGGACGACATCCGGTCGGCGCGTGTGCTTGTTCTCTATGACCGTGAACTGGTTGACCGCGAGCCAGTCGTTGTTCCGCGGATCGTCGAAGTCGAGCACGCGCGCCTGCGCGCCGCGAATCGCGCCGTCGGGTGCGCGGTATTCCACCGTTACGCCCTCCACCAGCAAGCGGTGCACGGCGCGGTTGCGTGCCGACAACTCCGCCCCTTCGGGCCGCGTCAGCCGATGGAAGGCATCCTCCAGCGCCTCGGGCGGCAGCACGGGGTTGAGCCGCGCCAGTGCGTCGCGGAGTCGCGCTTCCAGTACGACCTGGGCGTAGTCCGCGCGCTCGGCTCCGGGCTCGCCGGGCGCGATCTCAAGACCGTGCGTGACCCGCCAGCCGAGGCTTTCGAGCCAGGCGAGGGCGGCCTGTTCGACGACGGATTCAGTGACGCCGCGCTCGGTCACGCGTCGCCTCCTTGCTCAGCGGGCGGATCTACGAGCTCTACCATCGCCACAAAGTGTGCGGGGTCCTGCGCCTTGATGAACTCCAACAGATCCTTCAGAACGGAGCCGGCCTCGCCAAGAAGAGATGGGTCGTGCTCAGGCTCTCCTATAGCATCGCCATGCGAGTGTGTGTGCAAGAACCGAAGAATCCGCAACTTCTTTGCTTCGTCGAACTCCGTGTCCTCCATCTGCTGCCAGAGCTCCCCGGATTTGGCGGGTTGACGAAAGGCAAGAAAAGCCTCCAAAAGGCGCCTTGCCATGTTTGGGAGGAT
>JANLGX010000180.1 GCA_024654005.1 Gemmatimonadaceae bacterium
GTGTGTCTTACATATGTCAGACGTACCAACTTGACAGTGCACAACTCGCCGATACTATTCGCTTCCTTATGACGCACCGCAGCCTCCTCCTTACCAACGCCCTCCGCCTCTCTCTGAGCGGCCGGGGGCTTTCGTGCATGGGAGTCAGGACCGAGTAGCGCGGCGTTAATCGTCACGAGCGGCCCCTCCCACGCGGTGTGAGAGGGGCCGTTTCTTTTTCGCCGCCTGCTCGCGCCCGCCGGAATCGCTCGCCGAAGCCCGCGCATCTCGGAGATCAAACTCACACGAGGATCACCGATGATCGCACAAAAGAAACCGTTTCCGCCAATGGATACCAACGACCGCTCAGCTGCTGGTGGATCTTCCCGGCCGCCCCAGCCAGCGCAGAACGGCGCGGGCGCTCGTCAGCGCGAGGAGCGATGTCCTGATCTCGCGCTTCCGCAGGCGGACGGTGAGCCGTGACCGCCGACTTCGTTCGCATCTTCGACACGACGCTGCGCGATGGCGAACAGGCCCCCGGCTGCAGCATGTCGCTGCCTGAAAAGATGCAGGTCGCCGAGCAGCTCGCGCGTCTCAACGTGGACATCATCGAGGCAGGTTTTCCAGCGTCGTCGCCGGATGAAGGCGCGGCGGTCATGGCGATCGCCGAACGCGTCGGGATCGCGGGCGGGCCGGTGATCTGCGGCCTCGCACGCGCTACGCTGCCGGATATCGATGTCTGTGCGCAGGCGGTCGCCCCCGCGGCACGCCGTCGCATCCACACTTTCATGGCGACTTCGGACATTCATCTTCGCCACAAGCTGCGGCTCAGCCGCAACGAAGTCCTGGCCCGGGTCGCGGAGTCCGTGGCCTACGCGCGCTCGCTGTGCGATGACGTCGAGTACTCGGCGGAAGACGCATCCCGGTCCGACCATGGGTTCGTGTGCGACGTCTTTGCGGCAGCTATGGAAGCAGGTGCGACGACGCTCAACGCGCCCGACACGGTCGGCTACGCCACACCGGCCGAGTATGCGTCGTTGATCGCGCGAGTAGTAGCGCTTGCCGCGACTGGCGATGGCGTCGTGGTTTCGACTCACTGCCATAACGACCTTGGGCTCGCGGTCGCCAACACGCTGGCCGGTATCAGCGCGGGCGCCCGTCAGGTCGAGTGCACGATCAACGCGCTCGGCGAGCGCGCAGGGAATGCCTCGCTCGAGGAAGTTGTCATGGCGCTCGCTACCCGCCGCAGCATCTACCACGTGCGCACAAACATCACGACGCGGGAGATCGCCGAGACTTCGCGGATAGTGTGCAAGAGTACGGGAGTGGCCATGCCGCCGAATAAGGCGATCGTCGGGGCTAACGCGTTCGCGCACGAAGCGGGGATCCATCAGGACGGCATGCTCAAGGACTCCCGCACGTATGAAATCATGACGCCGGAATCAGTCGGCGTTGACCGCTCGACTCTCGTACTTGGCCGTCATTCTGGCAGGGGAGCGCTGCGTGACCGTCTCACCGCGCTGGGATACGACGTGAACGAAGACGCTCCCATGAGCTTGCTGTTCGAGGAGTTCAAATGCATTGCCGGTAGAAAAAAGAGAATGGATGACTGCGATCTGCGAGCGCTTATGGAGGGAAACGGTGATATCGCGGGGCACCCTCATGCCCTCGTCGAAACCAAAGGAGCGCAGAATGGTGCTTCGGCCCCGCGCACGCTCTTCGAGAAAATCTGGGACGCCCACGTGGTGCGGGCGGAGACGCGGGAGACGCCGGCGATCATCGGCGTCGATCTCCATCTGGTGCACGAGGTGACTTCACCACAAGCGTTTGCAGAGCTGAGATCCCGCGGACTGCTCGTCAGTCGTCCCGAGCGGACCATCGCGACCATGGATCACTCCTCTTCCACACGGCCTCTCCCAAATCGGGGGATACGCGGGCTGCCGGTAATCGACTCACCGGCACAACGGCAGCTCGACGAGCTGGCGCGCAACTGCGAGGACTTCGGCGTGCCACTCCTGCCGCTTGGAGACAAGCGTCAGGGAATCGTGCACGTGATCGGGCCGGAGCTCGGTCTCACGCAACCGGGGATGACCATCGTCTGCGGAGACAGCCACACGAGCACACACGGTGCTTTCGGCGCGCTCGGGTTCGGCATCGGCACGTCACAGGTAGCGCATGTGCTCGCCACGCAATGTGTCATGCAAAAGAAACCGAGGACGCTGGAGGTGAGAATCGACGGACGCCTCCCCTTCGGTGTTACGGCCAAGGACGTGATTCTCGCGATCATCGCGCAGATCGGTGTCGGAGGTGCAACGGGCAGCGTGATCGAGTATCGCGGATCCACGATCGAATCGCTCTCGATGGAGGAGCGGATGACGATCTGCAACATGTCCATAGAGGCGGGGGCGCGTGCGGGTCTCATCGCGCCCGACGATACCACGTTCGAATACCTGGCCGGCCGGCCGTTCGCGCCACGCGGGCGCGATTGGGACGCTGCCGTAGAGAGATGGCGATCATTGCCTTCAGATGCGGATGCGACGTTCGATTCCTCGATCAGCATGGACGCGAGCACGCTCGCGCCGATGGTGACCTACGGCACCAATCCGGGGATGGGCGCTCAGATCACGGCGCTTGTCCCTGACCCTGCTGCGCTTGCATCGGAGAGCGATCCCGAGCAGGCGCTGGCCGCACTGCGCTACATGCGGCTCACACCCGGACAGCCGCTGATCGGCACACCGGTCGACGTCGTGTTCATCGGAAGCTGCACCAACTCCCGGATCTCGGATCTACGAGCCGCGGCGGCTCTAATGCGTGGCCGTTCGGTCGCACCGGGCGTCCGGATGTTGGTGGTGCCGGGCTCGCAGCAGGTGAAACGCGCGGCCGAGGCCGAAGGACTGGACGAGATCTTCAAGTCGGCGGGCGCGGAGTGGAGGGAAGCGGGCTGCTCGATGTGCATCGCGATGAATGACGATCGCGTTGCCCCTGGACAGCTCGCGGTCTCCACGAGCAACCGGAACTTCGAGGGCCGTCAGGGTCCCGGCAGCCGGACTCTGCTGGCGAGTCCGCTCACCGCCGCCGCCACCGCGGTGAGCGGAGTTCTGACTGATCCGCGATCGCTGCTCGACCAGCTTGCTTCCACTTCCATCTCGGGAATCTCGTAATGCCGCGACCGCCGTTCGAGCCTTTCACGTCATCGTATGTCGTTCTTCCAGTGGACGACATCGACACGGACCAGATCACCCCCGCGCGATTCCTGACGAGCACGCAACGATCCGGCTGGGGAGAGCTCGCTTTTCACGATTGGCGGTACGAGGCCGACGGAGCACCGAAACCGAATTTCATTTTGAACCGGCCCGGTGCGGCAGAGGCGAAGGTCCTCGTTGCCGGCCGGAATTTCGGCTGCGGGTCTTCCCGCGAGCACGCGGTCTGGGCGCTCATGGGAGCCGGCTTGCGCTGCATCATCAGCACGCGATTCGCCGACATTTTCCGCGGCAATGCGCTCGGGAATGGGCTGCTCCCAGTCGAGGTCGAGCCAGGTACTATCGTCGAACTAGTGAGATATGCTGACCGTGATCCCGCCGCGAGGATCGCCATCGATCTTTCTGCTCAGGCGCTGACGCTTCCATCGGGGCGCGTCGCGACCTTCGCCATCAACGCGTTCGCAAAGCACTGTCTGCTCCATGGAGTAGATGAGCTCGAATTCCTGCTCGGCGCCGCCAATGAGATCGAGGAGTATGAAATGCGGAATCCCGGTCGCGTGAATACTCGCGGCTCGCGAGCGGCCACGTGAACGCCGCGGTCAAGCGAGGGCGTGCGATAATCGCGCTGCTGCCGGGGGATGGCATCGGGCCGGAAGTAGTCGGCGCGGCGCGAATCGTCCTGGAAGCGGTAGCCAAGCGGTTCGGACATGACTTCGAATTCGAGGAAGCGCTTATCGGAGGCGCGGCCATCGATGCTGCCGGTACGGCGCTACCGGCCGAGACCGTCGCATTCTGCCAACGCGCCGACGCCGTGCTGCTCGGTGCTGTCGGCGGTCCGAAATGGGATGATCCCTCTTCCACAATTCGACCTGAGCAAGGGCTTCTTGGCTTGCGGCGCGAGCTGGGCCTTTTCGCGAACATCAGGCCGGTGGCTCCTCATCCGTCGCTCGCGGAGGCGTCGCCACTCAAGGCCGATCGTCTCACCGGCGTAGATCTCGTGGTCGTTCGCGAGCTCACCGGCGGGATTTACTTCGGCGCACAGCCACTCGAACGAACGGAGGACGGAGAGCGGGCGTCCGACATCTGCTCATACACTGACCGCGAGGTAGAGAGAGTCGTTCGGGTCGCCGCGGACCTGGCGCGCGCGCGCCGACGGAAGCTGACTTCAGTGGACAAGGCGAACGTGCTGGAGACGTCGCGACTGTGGCGGCGCGTTGTGACGAGGGTCGTCGCGGAAGATTATCCCGACATCGAGCTGGATCACATGCTCGTGGATTCCTGTGCGATGCGTCTCATTCAGCGGCCGGCAGAGTTCGACGTGATCGTCACCGAGAACATGTTCGGAGACATCCTCACGGACGAGGCGGCAGTGCTCGCGGGCTCCATCGGTGTGCTGCCGTCGGCGTCGCTCGGTGCGGCGACCGGCGGTTTGCGGCGCGGCCTGTACGAGCCGATCCATGGCTCCGCGCCCGACATTGCCGGCCGGGGGATCGCTAATCCGATTGGAGCAATTCTTAGCGCGGCGCTGCTCCTGAGGTATTCCTTAGGCCTCGAGGTAGAGGCCGAGGTCGTCGAGCTGGCGACTCACGCGACGATCGCGGGCGGACGGCTGACTCCCGACCTCGTTACGAATGGGACGCGTGCAGCGACAACCGGAGCTGTTGCAGAGGAGATTGCGGCTACCGCGGGAACGGCGCGACGAATCGGAACCCCTGCAGGTACCGCTGGATACGCGTAAAGTCGCGGGCGTTGTCGGTGATCAGCGTGCGCCCGTATTCCCGCACAGTGGAAGCGAGCATGACATCGTGATGGAAGGACGGGCGGATCCGATCCAGCTCCAGCCCCTCGACGTCGGCTAACACGCCGAGCACTCTACCGGCTTGCTGAAAGGTGAGCGCGGACGGGTCAGGACTGCGTCGCGCTCGACGAATGTGTCGACCCACTCGTCGAATGCGACCTGAATCGAGCGTTCCCGCACGCCCACCTGTAGCTCGAGCCACACAGTGGCCGCGAGGTCTGTCCGGGCAAAGTGCCGGTCGTGGAAGGCGTTTAGCGCGCGGCGGGCCTCGCGGTTATGCGAGGCCCGGATGTAAAGATTGGTATCGAGCACCCAGCGGGACATGGGTCAACGTGCCGATTCGTACGCCCGAAAGCCGCCTCGCTCGGCGACTCGGTCGAGCGCCGCCTCGAAGCGAGCTCGGCCGAGCACCAGGTCGAGCGCGCGATCCACGGTCTCGGTTTCGGTCGTGGCACCAAGCGCCTGCTGAGCGGCTTCGAGCTTCGCCGCGTCCATGTCCATGTTCTTGCGCACCCGTCCCCGTCTTGATATTGCCATGGTCCTCGTGGTTCTGTATGGATATGTATAAACCAGCATAAGGTTCTGTAGCGCGATCCACAACCTCGTAGTTCCGACAGTGATTTTTGATCCGTTCGACGATATCCATCGCGGGAGCGTACAACGAGCCGGGTGAATTGCCATAACCGGATTATTGGGCGTCGACGATTACTGTTGCGGCTCGCGCGAGGTTGCGGCCCGCTTGGCTGACGGTACGGGTCCCGTTTTTCGGTGCGTCCGCTCGCATCACCGCAAGAGCGGCGCGCCATTGCATCCGCGTAGGTGTATGACCTCCCCAGGGCGTCCTGCTCACGGGAAGGCGCATATCGCCTTGCCCTTTCAATCGTGTCCGTGGGTCTGGATCGCGGCTTAACCCGGTGCTGCATCGCCGGGCTTGTGTCGTTTGTCACACTACAATCTGCCAATGACAAATCGCCCCAGTCGTCCTCGGTGGCTTACGCTCCTCGCCTTCTGCTCAGCCGGTGTTTTTGCCGCGGGCACATCCGCGGAGACGGCTGCCGGCCAGGAGCTCCCCGTCGACACCAGCGTTACGGTCGGCACCCTTGCAAACGGGGTGCGCTATTACATCCGCGCCAACACGAAACCTGAGAACCGCGCCGAGCTTCGGCTCGTCGTGAATGCAGGCTCCGTGCTGGAGGATGATGATCAGCGCGGGCTAGCTCACTTCATTGAACACATGGCCTTCAATGGAACGAGGAATTTCCCCAAGCAGGCACTCGTGAACTTCCTCGAGCGCACCGGGATGCGGTTCGGAGCACACGTGAACGCCTACACGAGTTTCGACGAAACCGTGTACACGCTGACAGTCCCCACCGACAGTCTCGCGACTCTCCGTGGGGCATTTCAGATCCTGGAAGACTGGGCGCACTATGTGACGTTCGATTCCACCGAAGTGGAGAAGGAGCGCGGGGTGGTAATAGAGGAATGGCGTCGAGGGCGCGGGGCGGGGATGCGGATGTTCATGCACAACGCTCCAACGATTCTCGCCTCGTCGCGGTACGCCGACCGCCTCCCGATCGGTGACCGCGCGACGCTGGAATCCTTCGATCATGCGGCGCTGAAACGCTTCTATAGGGATTGGTATCGTCCCGAGCTGATGGCCGTGGTCGCCGTCGGTGATTTCGATACGCCACAGATCGAAGAATGGATCAAGGAACACTTCGGGCGCATCGCCTCCGGCGCTGCTCCCCGCCCGCGCACTGCGGTTGTCGTTCCTGATCAGCCCGGCACGCTTGTGACTATCGCCGCCGATCCCGAGGCGACGGGCAGTACAGTCGAGGTCCTGCACAAGCAGGATGTTATTGCACGCGGAAGCGAGGCAGTGGAGCGCCAGCTGCTCATCGAGCATCTCCATAATACGATCCTCAACCGGCGGTTTGGCGAGATGGTGCAGCGGCCCGGCGCACCTTTCATACGAGCGACAGCGGGAACGGGCAGCCTCGTGCGTACCAAGCAGGCGTACACGCTTACCGCCGTGACAGCTGAAGGGCACATCGAGACAGCACTGCAGGCTCTGCTGACGGAAGCCGAGCGTATCGCGCGGCACGGGGTGACTGCGGGCGAGCTCGATCGCGCCAAGGCGGACATCCTTCGCGGTTACGAGCGCGCATACGCCGAACGCGACCGCACGGAGTCCCGGGACTACGCCGATGAATACGTGCGCGCGTACCTGGGAAGTGAGCCGATTCCCGGCATTGGCTATGAGTACGACTTTGCCAACCGCATCGTGCCCGGTATCTCGGTTGACGAGGTGAACCGCTTCGCGCGCGAGTCGGTGAAGGAAGCAAACCGCGTGATCGTCGTGAATGCGCCGCAGAAAGAAGGGATGCTCGTGCCCACCGAGGAGCAACTGCTGGCTGTCATAAGTAGAGTCGCCGCGAATTCCGTGGCGGCATACATCGATTTGGCCACTGATGAGCCACTCCTGGCTTCGATCCCGCCACCGGGTTCTGTAGTGGCGGAGAATGCGATCCCTGAGCTCGGAGTCACGGAGTGGAAGCTGGGTAATGGCGTCCGAGTCCTGCTCAAGCCGACTGATTACAGGGCGGACGAAGTTCTGCTGACGGGGTTCAGTCCCGGCGGCACCTCGCTGGCGCCGGACTCCATCCATACCTCCGCTCAATTCGCCACCACGATCGCGTCACTCGGCGGCGTGGGGTCATTCAGCGCGGTCGATCTCCAGAAGAAGCTTGCCGGCAGGAGCGTGAGCGTGATGCCAACCCTCGGCACTTTCGAGGAAGGATTCTCGGCACAGGCGTCCGTCGCGGATCTCGAGATCCTGTTCCAGCTTGTTTACCTGTACGCGACTGCGCCGCGGCGCGACAGTTCGGTCGTGCTTTCCTATCAGGAACGGCTGAAGGCTTCCATCGCGAACCGTGGCGCCAATCCGGAAGCTGTTTTTGCGGACACCGTGGGGGTCACGATGGCGCAGGGACACTTCCGGCGCCGTCCTCCTACCGTGGAGCTGCTGGACGAGCTGCGGCTCGACTCAGCCCTGCGCTTTTACCGGGAGCGGTTTGCCGACGCCAGCGACTTCACCTTCGTCGTCGTAGGCGCATTCAACCCTGACAGCATCCGGCCACTGGTACAGTCATATCTGGGATCACTTCCAGCTCTGAACCGGGGCGAGAGCTGGCGCGACGAAGGCATTCGAGCACCAGGGGGCATCGTGCGCAAGATCGTGCGCCGGGGAGTAGAGCCCAAGGCAAGCACGCGCATCGCATTCACAGGGCCGTTCGAGTTCAACCGCGCGAACCTCCTCGCTCTCGGCGTCCTCGGAGACGTGCTCGAGCTCAGGCTGCGCGAGCGGCTCCGTGAGGAGCTCGGTGGGACTTACTCCGTTGGCGCCGGCGGATCGGCGACGAACCGTCCGGGAACGACGTACGCGTTCAGTATCTCGTTCGGGTCCGCGCCCGAGCGCGCCGAAGAGCTGACCGCCGCGGTTTTCGCCGAGATCGAGGCGCTTCGAAACAACGGCCCTACCGCGGATGAAATGGCAAAGGTGAAAGAGATGCGCCGGCGTGAGTACGAGACGAACCTCCAGCGCAACGAATATTGGATCGCCACGCTTTCCAGCTCGCTCAGCTCGGGTCTTGATCCTCGCGATGTGCTGACGTTTCCGACATTCATCCAGAGCATCACGCCGGAGCTGGTTCAGCAGGCGGCCCGGAGCTATCTCAATACTGACAACTACGCACAATTCACACTGCTGCCTGAGGGTGCCCCGTAGACGGTTAGCGCTAGACCGCATGTGTTGCGCCTGGCGCTGTGGACTGGCGAGGGCTCGGGCTTTTTCCAGCGCCTCTGGACAATTCGGCGGATTGACGTAATGTCTGCTGCCCGAGACGTAAATCATGGCACACGCACGCGCCTTCAGACCCGACACGCCTGACGTGGACGCACCCGATCTCGATTCGGTGCTCGCCATGCGTGTGCGCGCGAGCGACGGTGCCGCGTTCGAAGCGCTCTTCCGTGCATACTTCGCACGCCTTGCGAGTCTCGCCTTTGCCTACGTTAAATCGCGCGAGACCGCGGAGGAGCTGGTGCAGGACACGTTTCTGCGCATCTGGGAGACGCGTTCAACCTGGGAAGTGACTGGCAACGTACGATCCTACCTGTACGCCGCCGTGCGGCATCGTGCCATCAACCACCTGCGCAAGGCTCGCGTCGGGGCGCGTGTCGAGGAGAACGCCGCCGCCTCATCCGCACACGGCGAGGGCTGGGGCGGAGCATTCGGCTTGCGCGTTCCCGCGGCGGATGCGGAACTGGAGACTGCCGAGCTTCACGCGGCGATTGAGCGAGCCATCTCGGAACTGCCCGATCGCTGCCGCGAAGCATTCGCGCTCAGCCGCCAGCACGACCTCAGCCATGCCGAGATTGCCGCAATCATGGGTACAGCGGTGAAGACGGTAGAGAACCAGATCACCAAGGCGCGCACACATTTGCGACGCCGCCTCTCCCCCTGGCTCAACGGCTGATCGCCGTGAGTCAAGCCCGGCACCTTATTGTGGTAATTCGGTCGATTTGAATTCGCCGTAGGTGGTTTGGGTGGGGTATGCGTCTTGTCGGGCGAACACACAACGAGCCCGATCAATGACGCCGCCCCTCGACGACAATTCACGCGAGCTTCCAGACGAAGTCCTCGACCGCTTCGTTGCCGACGAATGCCCGGCAGCCGAGGCGGTTGCGGTTCGCCGCTGGATCGCGGCCGACCCCTCGCCTCCAGCCCGCCAACAGAAGGTCGCGCGACTTCGTGCTCTCTGGGTGGCCAGCCGCGGTCCCGTCGACGCGTCATTCGAGTCGTGGGATGTGGATGCCGCGTGGGAGAAGGCAGCCGAGCGGATGGGGATACCGTCGGGCCGCAAAGTCCCCGTGCGCGTCTTCTCGCTTTACGCAAAGCGCCGTGTCACCCGTCCCTGGATCTCGCGTGTTGCGGCTCCCGCGTTGCGCGCCGCGAGCATTCTGCTCCTCGCCGGCGGCGCGGCGCTCACGCTGTACGCCGCCTCCGGGCGGTTCGGCGCGACCGGTGCGACACATGTCGTTCCCGACCGGGAATACACCACTTTGCGCGGCCAGCGCGCGGTCATCAATCTGGTAGACGGCACGCGCGTCATTCTTGGCCCCGCCTCGACGCTGCGGGTTCCCGCTGATTACGGGCGCATTGCAGGAGACACGACACCCTTCACGTCTCTCAGCAGCGTTGGCCCGCGCACCGTCGCTATCGAGGGTGAGGGTTACTTCGACGTAGCGCACGATGCCAAGCGAGCCTTCGCGGTGCGAGTGGGATCGCAACTCGTGCGCGACATCGGCACGAAATTCGTGGTGCGCGCGTACGATTTGAAGCGGCCGGTGGATGTAGCCGTCACCGAAGGGGTCGTGCTCGTTGCCGATGCGCGGCTCGGGCAGGGCGACGTCGGGCGCCTCGACGCCACCGGGGCCGTGAGCGTGCAGCGCGGCGTGGATCTCCGCCCTTACACATCGTGGACCACTGGCCGCCTCGTCTTCGACGACACGCCGCTGATTGACGCGCTCCCGACGCTGGAGCGCTGGTACGATCTCGACATCACGGTTGTGGATGGCGCGCTGTACGCGCGGCGCCTCTTCGCGACGTTCGCCGAAGACGAACCTGCTTCCAAAGTGCTCGAGCTGATTGCGCTTTCGCTCAACGTGACCGTGGAGCGCAATGGCCGGCATGTCACCCTCGACTCGAGACGAGAATGAGTCATCCCAGGTCCCTCATGTGGGCGCTTGCAGCGACGCTGATTGTTGTCTGTACGGCCGCTGCCGGCGCGCAGGGTACGGTCGGCAGCGACGCCGAGGCTAGTGCTCCTCGCTTTTACGTCGCGGAGTCCTCGCGCGATGCCGGTCTAGTTCCGCTGGACGTTCGGCGCGCACCCGCGCTCATGCGCCGCATTTCCCTGAATCTCGACGGAGTGCCGCTTAAGGAAGCGCTTGCCGATATCTCGCTGCGCTCCGGCCTGACCCTGGTGTACGGCGACGGCGTGCTTCCGCCCGGAAAGCGCGTTTCTCTGCGCGCGGAGCTGATCACCGTCGTGGCGGCGCTCACGGATCTGCTGGCGGACACAGGTGTGGACGTAATCTTCAATCCGCGGGGCGGTGCGGCGCTCGTGCGCCGAGCGAGTCCCGCACAGCAGCGACCCGATACGGTGTATGGAGCAGTCGGTGGTCGTGTCGTCGACTCGGTGACAGCACAGCCTCTTCCCGGGCAGGCCGTGACCGTCGATGTTGATGGTGGAGCACTGCGGGCCGTCACGAACGACGAGGGAGTCTACTTTCTGCTGAGGGTGCCCGCCGGCGTGCACATGGTGCGGGTGCGGCGGGTCGGGTACATGCCGGCCGAGCGGGAAATAACCGTCACGGGTGGGCAGCGCGTGCGTGTGGACTTCGCGCTCCGTCTGGCGATGAGCCGACTGGACGAAGTCGTCATGACCGGAACGGGTCCGCGGCGCCGGCTGGAGCTGGGGAACGCCATAACGACGATCAATGTCGACTCGCTCATGCGGACGCAGCCGATCACGAACGTGACCGATCTGCTGGAGACGCGGGTCCCGGGGCTCGTCGTAACGCACACCTCCGGCGCCCCGGGAGATCCGGCGCGGCTGCGGCTGCGCGGACTCAACAGCGTAACCCGCAGCAACGATCCGATTGTCGTAGTGGATGGCGTCCGCATTTATGCCGTGCAGTCCGATTCGCGCTCCGGAAACCTCGCCAGCCTGAACCCGCTTGACGGTCAGCCCCTGACCCAAACCTTTCAGGTCGCCGCGCCATCGCCTCTCGATCAGCTCGACCCGCACAGTATCGACCGGATCGAGGTTTTCAAGGGGCCTTCAGCGGCGACGATGTACGGAGCCGACGCCGCGAACGGTGTGATCGTGGTTACGACGAAACGAGGCCGGGCGGGACCGCCCCGCTGGACGGCGAGCGCCAACTACGGTTCGTCGTTCATGCCGGGCAATTATCCGGACGCGTATTTCCGGTTTGGGCGCCGGATCGCAACCGGCGAGCTCGCGCGCTGTCCACTCGCCGACTATGGGTGCGCCGTCGACAGCCTGGTGACGTACCAGACACTCAACGATCCTGACCTCACGGTTCTCGGCCGCGGACACCGCGAGAGCGTCTCCCTCGGCGTGAGCGGCGGCACGCCGGCGATCACTTATGCGCTCACCGGCTCGTTCAGCGACGAGACGGGAATGCTCAAGCTGCCCGATCGGGAGGCGCGGCGGCTGCTGGGTGCCGGCGCCGACGTGCCCGGTTGGATGCGCCGGCCGCACCACCTCTCCGGCTGGCACGGAACGGGGCGGGTGGCAATCACGCTCGGGCGCAACGCCGATGTATCGTTTGCGACTACCCTGTCGCAGACGGAGCAGCTGCGCTCGTCGCTGGATCAAAAGATCGCCGAGATGATGGGCGTTTACGCGGACACGCTCCGCGATATTTACTACTCGGGCTCCAGTTACTACTCGGGCTCCAGTAATGAAGAGCTAAGATTCCTGGCGCGTACGCGCCTGCTCACCGACCTTTATACGCGCACGACGGCGCAAGCCACGACCTTCACCGACGCGCTGCACGTGAACTGGCGTCCGCTCGGCTGGTTGACGGCCACTGCCGACCTGGGGCTCAACGTCATCAGCCGTGGCGACGAAATGACCCAACGCCCTCTGGGACTTGATGATCGGCTGCGGGCCGGGGACATGTTCGATGTGTTGGATTTTCTCGGCAAGGGTTTTTTCAATACAGGGACCGGCAGGTC
>JANLGX010000181.1 GCA_024654005.1 Gemmatimonadaceae bacterium
GAATACCGCTGACGGTGAAGTTCACCGAGTTCGGCGGCGAGAGCGTGTTGCCGTCGAGCGACGTGATCTTGTCGCTTACCGACAGGTCGATGTATTGCAGCGTGAATCCGTAGGCGCTCACGAGCGACGTGCCGGTGGACGGGCCGCAGAACGGTGTCGAGACGGCCTTCTCCGCCACGGAGGTTGACGAGGCCATGCTCGCCGAGTTCGCGCCCTGCGTGACCGTTGCCGAGTCGGCAGGCACTACACCAGTGAGAAGCTGGACGTAGACAACATCGGCCGTCGTGTCGTTCGCGAAAATCTGCGCCGTGCCGGACGTGGCGCCCGCCCCCCACGAGAGCGGCGTTGCCCCGCCCTCAACGAACGCGCCGGGCGTCGGTGCGGCGCCCAGTGTGAAGCTGTGCGTGATGCCCCGGAACAGTTCACCGGCGATCCCGTAGAGCGTCGTCGTCTCACCGTTCCGCGTGAGCCACTTCATACGCTCGTAGAACTGGTTGATGCTGTAGGTCGCGTTGACGCGATCCCACTTGCAGTAGTAGTTCTCGTTCGTCGAGTTCTGATCCACATCCACCTGACACCAGCCAGCCGCCAGATTGGTAATGCCCGTCCATGCCGAACACGTCGCAAAGGCGGTCGTGTTGTTCAGGTCGGTCGCGAAGGTCAGCGGCACCACGTTGACGCCGCGCCCCGTGGCCGGGATGCGGAACTCCGAGTACGTCTTGCCTTCCTCGCGGGTCGTGAAGATCAGCGCGCGGTTGTCGATGTCACCACCGTCGGCCGCGTAGTCGTGAACCTTGACCATGAAGCGCATCGCCACGCCCGTCGCGGGGTCGGCGTTGAGGCCCGGGAAGCTCTCGCCATCCGGTATACTGTTCCAGAACTTGTTCGCGAGGACGGCGTTGTCCTGAATGACGTTGACGATCACGCCTCGGTTCGCCACGACGCTGATCCCGTCGTAGATGATCTGATCGGCGCCGACCGTGCCTGAGATGATCGACCCGCCGTAGATGAACTCACTTGCCGGCGTCGCGTAGGCGTCGTCGAGCGTGTAGCCGTTCGTCAGCGTGATGATCGTGTCGTACTTCTTGTCGGACGGATTGACGGTCGTGATGTCGAGGTAGTCGTCGCCGCTCACGCTCGCGTTGTCGGCGAGGTCTTGCAGGAAGCGATGCAGTTCGAGTACGGTGACGTAGTTCGCGGACGCCGACGAGTGTGCTGGCCCGACGTATCTGATACTCTTGTCGAGCTGGACTTCCCAATCGGTTGTGGTGAGTGACATGGCCAGCTATTCCTCGTCGTGGGTTGTTACTGCCTCGAAACTGCCGTCCTTGCCCTTCGTGATTTTCGTTTTCTTGCCTGACGGCATGAGTCCCTTCATCGCCTCCAGAACTTTCGCGACGCCATCGGTCGAGTCACCCTTCGGTTCTTTCTTCTCGGCCTCGCCCTTCTCCTCTCCTGCGATCTTCGCGGTTTCCTTCGCGTCGGCCGCTGCGGCTTCCTGCAACTGGAGGTCGATGGACGCCTGTAGCTCCATCTTCCGCAACTCAAACGCCTGCTCGGCGGCCAGCTTCTCCATGTCGAGCCGGTGCTGAGTCTCCAGCTTCTCGGTTTCCAACTGGAGCGCGGCCTGATCGGCTTGCGCCTGTACGGCGAGCTTCTGCTGCTCGCCCGCCATCTCGGCCTGTAGCTTCTGCTGGTCGGCCTGAATCGTGGCCTGCAACTCCTGCTGCTTGGCCTCGCGATCCACCTGCGCCTGCATCTGGGCGGCCTGTGCGGCCCCTTGGGCCTTGGCCTGCTCCATCGCTATAGCCTGATCCGCTTCGGCCTTCTGCGCGGCGCCTGCGCTGTCCGCGACGGCCTTCCGCATCCGACTGTACTCGTCCAGCGCCACCTTCTGCCAGAGCTTGTCCTGCGCGCCGAACCGAACGGTGCCGAGTAGTCTGCGGAGCCGACGCAGCCGGATGATCGCGACCTGCGGTTCGTCGTCGGGGGCCAGTGGGGCGAACGGGGACCAGAGCGCAGGCAGAGCGACCGGAGCCGGAGGCACTTGGCCTGTATTTTGAGTTGGGGCTGGTGATGCCTGCGTCTGGGCCTGCTGTTGTGCTTGTTCCAGCCAGCCGTCAGGCGGGCCTTCCAACCATGACGAGACTTGCCGCTCGATCCGCTGCTGCTGCGGGTCGGCGGGTATCCCGAGTGTCTGCGTGAAGGTCGGGCGGGCTGCGTCACCCGCTTCCTCGGCGCTCATGAACTGCAACTGCGCCATCTGCGCGACGTACTGCACCTTCTCCTGCGGCGGCATCATCGTGCCGGTCCCGGCCTTGATCTCGACGCCCGTGACCTTCGCGAAATCGACGCCCGTGAACCACTCCATCTTGTAGGCGCCATCTTCGCCTACAAACCTGAGGAGTTGCGGGACGTTGTAGTCCTTCATCGCGAGCCCGAGCTTCAGCATCCAGAACCGCGTCCGCGCACTCCGCGCGCCGAAGTGCATCCGGCCGAGCGAGATGTTGGCCTGACCCACCGCGATCCTTCTTGCCACGCCCGACACTTCCTGCTGCGAGTCAGCGCCTTGGGCCGGTTTCGGCAGCGAGGCGATGCTGTTCAACTGCTCGGTGTTCCACTCCAGCAGGTTGAACATCGAACCCGGAAGCGGCACGGGCTCCTCGTACTTCGGGTAGTCCTGCGCCGACAGTACGGGAACGAACGCTCCGCTGTCGCGCGACTCCTCGACCTGCCAGCTTTCGACCGGCGACGTGGCCGTGGAGAAGCGGGCGGGATGCAGAATCTTGTCGATGGCCTCGAAGTACGCCGTGGCAAGCCTAGCCTGCGCCTCGCTGGATGAACCGATGCGCGCCATGAAGGCGAGGCCGGTCGGGTCGCGGTCGTCCGCGTCCTGAATCAGCCGGATCGCCACCAACGGAATCTCCAGCAGCCGCGTCTCCTCGACGGTCTGGTCCTGCTTGTCGCCGCTCGGGACCTGTACCTTCGCCGAGAGCGTGCCCTTGCCGAGCGTGAAGCCGCCGTTGCTCCCGTTGACGAACAGCTCCATCCCTTCGGGATAGTCGGGACAGGTGCGGCGGTAGTGCGCGTAGTAGAACATCACGCGCTCGTCCGACGAACTGCCCTTCGGGTCCACACGGTTGCCCGTGGTGATCTTCCACCGGGCCCTGAGAGCCGGTGGCAGGAGCCGCACAGCGTTCCTCGGCGTCCAGTCGCAGAGCGCGGCCAGTTCCGCTTCGCCAAGTTCGGCTACGGTGTCCCACCGGCGTTTCGCCTCGCCCAACGTGCAGTAGAGCAGCCCAACGGCCGCCTCACACTGGTTGAGGTCCTTGTCCTCGGGGTACAGCCGCCAATGCTCGCGCCCGTGCTTCTCGGCGCGAATCTTCGGGAGCCACGTCCGTGCGGCTTGACTCGGCTGTTCCGTGAACTGGCCGTCCTCCGTGACGTAGCGGAGGATGTAGTCGGTCGTCGGCTGGCCGTCGGGACCTACCAACGGGTTGTTCGCGTCAACGGCTTGCGGGTGCGCCCTGATCTGCGTCGGCGTCCAGCCGCCACCCGTCCGGTCGGTCCACAGGTAGAGGTAGGCGGTGGAGCTTGTCGTCGCGAGATCGGTCTGGCACCAGAACAGGCTCTCGTCGTCCGTGCCCTGATCGCTCCCGTCCTGCTTCAAGAACTGAGCCGCCAACTCTGCCGCGCGTTCGGCTTCCTCGCTGTCAACGAGTGCCTGCGGCGAAGGTATGGGCGGGTCGGTATTCAGGACTTCAACGAGCTTATTGCAGAGGTCGGCGGCCTTGTTCGGGACGGCGCTCGGGGCCTTGTTCTCGGCGCCCGGAGGGAACACCTGCTTGTAGGTGTTCTGGTCCTGCGTCTTCTCCAGCGTGGACCAAGTATAACCGCCCTTGATGGCCTTCCAGTGGGCGTCCTGCCACCAGCGATTCGTGGCGAGGATTTCCTGTCGGGCGACAAGATCGTCCGTGGTCTTGAACTGCGTCTCGTCGTCGGCGGTCAGTAACTCGCCAAGCCCCTCGAACTCCGACTGTTCCCCATCTGGGGTACGTTCGGTTGACGGCTGCGCGCCTTCCGACCCACCGATACCGCGCACGCGGTCCGACAGCCCGAGACTGGCGTCGGCGGCCCCTTGGCCGGTCATTGGCTGCGAACGGCTCGGGTTGGTGGCAGGCACTCAGGTCATCTCAGGTCTGGGACTCCTCATCCGGGCTGGCCCAGACGAGGATGTGTTCGACAATCGTATCTTCGGGCACGTTGTCCCGACGCTGCTGTGCCGCCCACGCGCCGAGATGCGCGCGGAGCGCCCCGTTGTTCCCAGCCTTCTGGACGATGGCTTCGATCACCTGATCCCGCGACCGCGCCGGTAACTTCGGCGGTTCGGGGTGCTCGCGTTCGGCCAACTTCGTGTAGCGGTCGAGCAGGGCCTCATAGCGTGCCGCCCAACGCCCCTCGGACTCCACCAGCCGCGTCCACGCCGAAGCGCGCGATATGAGGATTTCGTCGTACGCCTCGCGACTCACCCACGGGAGATTCA
>JANLGX010000183.1 GCA_024654005.1 Gemmatimonadaceae bacterium
CGTGGCGCCGTCGGCGCGCATCACGCTGCCCTCGTTCACGGCCACGGCGCGCAGCACGGCCGGGTTGTAGGTCACCGTCAGCGTCAGCGACGAGAGCGCCGAGGCGTTGGCCACCATGAGGGGCACGTTATACGGCTGGCCGCCCATCTGCAGCGCGTCCGCGGGCGGCGTCACGGTGACGCGCGTGGCACCGGTTGCCGCGGGTGCCGGGGCGCTCGGAGCGACATCCCCGCCGGTGACCGGAACGATACCGACCGCGCGGCTGGGCGGCGTCGCGGGCGGTGTTGCCTGCTGCTGGCCAGCCGGCGGGGGCTGCACAGCGGCGGCCGGCGGGGCCTGCGCGGCCGTGGCGGGCGGCGTCGTGGTGCCGCCGGTGACCGGCTGCGGGCTGATGAGCGGCGGCGTTGTCGTCGCACCGAAGTTGGTGCCGGTGCCGACATACATCGGCGCCATGTCGGCGGCGGTCAGTTCCTGCGACCGCAGGATGCGCGGCGTGATGATCATGACGATGTCACTGGATACGTTGTTGGCGTCCGTGCCGCCGAAGAGCGACCGCAGGAATGGAATCCGGTTGAGGCCGGGGAATCCGGTGACGACCTGCCGATCCTCTTCCCGGATCAGCCCGGCCAGCAGGTTGGACTCACCGTCGCGCATCCGCAGCTTGGTCTGCGCCTTGCGCGTGCCGAACGACGGCAGCGTCTGATCGTTGATGGTGACGTCCGGGCCGCGCCGGCTGCTCTCCACGGTCACATCAAGGATGATCTCGCCGTCAAAACTCACCTGGGGAGTAATTGTCAGATTGACGCCGATAGGACGATACTGAAAGGACGTCGTTGGCGTGGTCGCGAGCCCGCCGGCGACCTGCGCGGCGAACGTCGTCTGCGGCACGGGGATGTCATCGCCGAGATTCAAGGTGAGCGTTGAGCGCTCCTGTCCCCGCAATTGGGGCCGCGCTAGAAGCAGGGTGTTCTGGTCTTCTTCCAGCATCCGAATCAGCGCGGTTGGTACCGTGGCGTAAAAATCCGCCGTGCTGACGCCCTGACTGACCGTATTCAGGTTAAAGGGCGGCGGCGAGAAGCCCGTGCCGGGGGGCGTTTCGGGCGAGAACGCGAACCCCAGCGCGTACTGATTGAGGTTCAGTCCCATCTGCTTCACGCGCTGCCGGTCGACCTCGAGGATCTCGACGTCGATGAGGACCTCGGCCTTGGGCTTGTCGTTGGCGCGGATGATCTGCTCGAAGACCTGCAGCACGGGCATCGTGGCGCGAACCGTCAGCGCGTTGGTGTTCTTGTTCTGTGTGATCTGCGGCCGGGACCCACCCTGGGTCGTCTGGGTCAGCGTGGTCAGCAATTGCGACATCTCGGTGGCTTCCACGTGCGACAGGTAGAACACCTGCACGAACACGTCGTCGTGCGCGTTGCGGCCGTTCTGGTCGCTGCCGTAGACAAGGATGCCGCGCGGGTTGACCACCTTGAAGGTGAGCTGGTTGGCGTTCAACACCTGGCCCAGCGCGGACTCCAGCGATTCGCCCCGGAGATCGATCGAGTAGGCGCGGCCCAGCTGCGG
>JANLGX010000186.1 GCA_024654005.1 Gemmatimonadaceae bacterium
CTGTGGTCCACGACCGCCGGGCTGATCGTACTGGGCGCCGCGCTGCACCAGCGGCTGTACGCGCAGGGGTTCAGCAAGTCGCAGGAGAGCTCCACGCGCTTCAGGAAGCCCGATCCGGCGAAGAGCTTCACGCGCAGGGTGCTCGCGCCGCTCTCGATCCGCAGACGGGAGATGGTGCTCAAGGAGATGCGGATCTTCTTCCGCGATACGACGCAGTGGTCGCAGCTGATCCTGCTCGCGGTGCTGGTCGCGGTGTACATCTTCAACATCAAGTTCCTGCCGCTCCGCACGGAGGGTGTGACGTTCCTGCTCGCGAACATCGTCCCCTTCCTCAATCTCGCGATCGCGGGCTTCGTGCTGTCGGCGGTGGCGGCGAGATTCGTGTTTCCGTCGGTCAGCCTCGAGGGCCGCACGCTCTGGCTACTTCGGTCGAGCCCGCTGCCGGTGAAGGACGTGCTCTGGTCCAAGTTCTGGGTGGGGACGCTGCCGCTGCTTATCGTTGCCCTGGCGATCGTGTTCATCACCAACGTGCTGCTCCAGGTGACGGAGTTCATGCTGTTCGTCTCGATCGGGACGATCACCCTGCTGACCTTCGCGCTGAGCGGGCTGGCGATGGGGTTCGGGACGATGTTTCCGCAGTACGAGACCGAGAACGCCGCGCAGATCCCGACGTCGTTCGGCGGGCTGTTCTACATGATGACGTCGATCGCGCTGATCGGCGCGGTGGTGGTGCTCGAAGCGCGGCCGGTGTACTCGTACGTGCAGCGAGTCACGTACCGCGGCGACGCCGATCCGACGGAGATGATCGTGGGGTTCGGGCTCGTGGCGCTGCTGTGCGTGGCGGCTACGCTGATTCCGCTGAAGGTGGCGGTCAAGCGGCTCGAGCTCGGGGAGGCGTGACCAAAACCTACGACCTGTTTCCCAAACCTGTTCTTCCCGGCCATTGGTCCAGCGCCGATCCGCAGCTGGAGCAGAAGCTCGCATCCGGGTGAAGACGCGCTCCGCATTTCGGACAGATTGCTTCCGCTCGTTTTTCCTCGTGGTGCCCGCTCCCCGCCAGCAGCGGGTACAGCACGTACCCGAGCGCGAGCAGCGCGAGCACCGTCCCGACGGCCATCGCGATCATTCGTCCCTCCGCGTCGCCGTCTCCACGAGCAGCAACATCCCTCCGATCACCATGATCGATGCGGCGATCCACACCCAGACCACCACCGGGTGGAACCCGACGCGCAGCCGCACGCGCTCGTCTTCTCCGACATCGACGAGCGTCACGTACGTGTCCTGCTCGAGCGCGCGGAGGATGCCCGCGGTCGTCGAAGGCTCGAAGGTCGGGTTGCCGCGGCTGTCCGCGTATTGCCGCCGCTCGCTGGTGATTATTCCAATGCTGCGCCCTGCGCGCGTGACTTCGACCGCCGCGGCGAGGACGGATCTGTTGAGCTCGTTGTACTGCGACACGCCCTGATTCGTGAACCGCCATGTCCGGCCGAGCGGATCGCGCAGCTCGCCTGAGGCAGCGGGAGTCAAGGTGAGCGCGTAATCCTTCTTCCACGCCTGTCCCGCCAGGGCGACGAGCATTACGACGATCCCCGCGCACACGAACGCGACGCCGAGCCGGAGCGCCGCGCGCGGAGCAGCGGCACGCGCTTTGTCTACGACATGCAACCCGGGCAAGCGCATCAACAGGAGATAGCTGGCAGCCGCGACCGCTAGCACCAGGGATCCCGCGAGCCATCCGCCGACGGGCGACCGCGCGAAGGAGTGGGCGGTGGAGACGATCCCGCCGCGCGCGAGGAACGCGCTGAACAGCGCGAGCGGGAACGCCAGCAACAGCAGCGTCACGTTCGATTTGCGCCACGCCGCGCGGTCGGCACCCGCGACGAGCGAATACAGCAGCACGGTATTGGCGAGCCACGGGAATAGGGCCGCATTGTCAACCGCATCGCGCGTCCACTCGCCGGCCCAATCCGGCTGACCGTACGCCCACCACATGCCGGTCACGATCCCGAGCGTGAGAAAGATCCATGCAAAGACCACCCAGCGCCTCACCGCTGCCAGCCATTCGCCGTCGAGGCGGCGCGCCAGCAGCGCGGCGATGCCGAACGCGAACGGCACGGCCGTGGCGGCGAGTCCCGCGTACAAGCTCGGCGGATGCAGCAGCATCCCGGCCGTCTGCAGCAGCGGGTTCATCCCGCGGCCGTCCAGCAGAGCCCAGTCGAGCCGCTCGTACGGATTGACGGCGAGGCAAAGCGTGGCGACCACGAGCGTCAGGACGGTCGCGAGCGCGCCGGTGGCGTGCGGCAGCAGCTGGTGGTTACGCTGGCGGTCGACGAAAACTACGAGCGCCGCGTAAACGGCGAGCAACAGCGCGAACAGCAGCAGCGCGCCCGCCGGTCCGCCCCAGAACGCGGCCAGCGTGTACACGAGCGGAAGATTCGCGCTGCTGAACGAGGCGACGTGCTCGAGCGTGAGATCGTGCGTGACAAGCGCGGTCCAGAGGCCGAGCGAGGCGAGCAGCAGCATCGCCAGCGCCGCGTGGATCCCGCGCTCGCCGCTCGCGATAAGCTCGGGTCTGCGCTGCATGCCGCCGGCGAACGAGACGATAGCTGCCCATGTGGCCATGAGCAGCGCTACCCAGAGCGACAGCTCTCCGACGAGGATCAAGCTCGCGTACTACGGCCCAACTTCATTCGCATCGACCTTCACCGTCGGGCGTTGTTCACGAGCGCCATCCCCGCGGCGAGCCCCGCGCCGTCCCACACCAGATCCTTGTAGCTGAACGCCCGCTTGACCCGCCCGTCGTAAATCTCGCGCCCGATGCCGAACCCCACCGTCGCCGCCGTGGCCGACACGAACGCGCCGTCGTGCGACGCGCCGGCCGCCCGCGCGGAGCTGTACGCCATGCTCTGGATGAACGCGGACATGAAGAAGTGTTTCATCTTGTCGGCGCCGAACCATTTGTCGGCCGCGAGGGGGAAGGTCAGGATCAGCAGCGCCACACTGGCATGGCGGCGGAGGAGGCGCCTGGGTGTTTTTCGCATGACTTGGTGATTGGTGATTAGTGATTGGTGATTAGTAAAAGCGGAACAAGTCACGACAGGGCGGGATCAAGGTATTCGTCGTTAGTCGTTAGTCGTTAGTCGTTAGTCACTAATCACTAATCACTAATCACTAATCACCAATCACCAATCACTAATCACCAGCCGCTACTCGCCGCTTCTTCCGGCGCTCGGGAAAATACCGGTCCAGAAAATCTATCAACCCCCTCTCCTCCGGCGCGTGCGACAGCGGATCCGCGCGGCGCGACCGCGCGTGGCTCGCGTCGATCGTCGCGCCGCGCCGCATGTACTGCGTTATCAGCGCCGGGTGAACGTACGCCTTGCGGCAGATGGCCGGCGTGTTGCCCAGCTCGGAGGCGACCAGCCGCAGCGCGGTCGACACGTTCCGCTTCGCTTCGGTTTTGCTCTTCCCCGGTCCCAGGTCGGCCAGCACCGTGGCGGCGCGCAGCGTCCCGCCCCACGTTCGCAGGTCCTTGACCGTGTACGGAAAATTCGTCAGCGCCCGGAAGTAATCGTTGACCTCCGCGGAGTCGAGGTCGCGCCAGCCTTCCCTTGTCCTGTAGCGGAACAGCCGCGCGCCGGGCGTGCCGAGCAGCGAGCGGATGCGCCTGGCGAGATCCGCGTCCACGACGATTTGCCGGTGGCGGATGTTGCGCTTCCCCACGTAGTCGAAGACGATGTTGTCGCCGTACACGCTGACGTGCGACTTCCGCATCGTGGTCATCCCGAACGTGTTGTTCTCGCGCACGTACCGCTCGCTGCCGACGCGAAAGAACCCGTACGCGATCAGCCGCACGACGATCGCCGCGACCTTCTCGCGCGTGAAGCCGCGCCGGCGCGAGTCGGCCGCGACCTTGCGCCTGATCGCGGGCAGGTCGCGCGCCATCTGCCGGACCCTGTAATACTTGCGCAGCTCTCCCTTGGCGACAGCGCGCGGATGATACCGGTACTGCTTCCGGCCGCGCGCGTCGAGCCCCCACGCCTGGATCGCCGCGCGGGAATCCCAGGCGACGTGCACGTCCGTCCACCCCGGCGGAATTACGAGCGAGCGGATCCGCTCGCGGGCCTCCGCGAAAACGGGACCCCTGCCCGCGGGAGCGACGTACCGGAATCCCCGCTCCTTGGTTCCCTTCCGCAGAATCCATTTGCTCGCCATAGACGCACAAGCTAATTGCAGCCATCTTCACCAGCATGGACTACCAATTTCTCACGTTCGAGGTCGCGGAGAGAATCGCGACCGTCACGATCAATCGCCCCGACAAGCTCAACGCGCTGAACAGCGCTACCCTCGGCGAGCTCAGCCATGCCATCGACGAGATCCGCATCCGGGATGACATCGGCGGCGCGATCATCACCGGCGCGGGACGCGCGTTCGTCGCGGGCGCGGACATTCGGGAGCTGGCCGGCCAGACACCCGTCGTGGCCAAGGCGCGCGCGCGCGGCGGACAGGACGTATTCCGCCGGATCGAGACCTGCTCCAAGCCCGTCGTCGCGGCCGTCAACGGCTTCGCGCTCGGCGGCGGCTGCGAGCTGGCGATGGCGTGCCACATCCGCATCGCGTCCGACCAGGCGAAGTTCGGCCAACCCGAGGTCAAGCTCGGGCTGTGTCCCGGCTACGGCGGAACGCAGCGGCTTCCAAGACTCGTGGGCAAAGGGCGCGCGCTGCAGCTGCTGCTGACCGCCGAGACGATCGACGCGAACGAGGCGTTCAGGATCGGCCTGGTGAATCGCGTCGTGCACGCCGCGGAGCTGATGAACGCCGCCCGCGATCTGATCAGACAGATTCTCGCCAACGGCCCGCTCGCGGTCGCGCTGTGCATCGAGGCGGCCGACCGCGGAATGGAGATGTCGCTCGACGAGGGGCTGCTGCTCGAGGCCAACCACTTCGGCCTGCTGGCCGCCAGCGAAGACACGCGGGAAGGCACCGCGGCTTTCCTGGAGAAGCGCGCGCCGTCGTTCAAGGGGAAGTGAGCCAGGAGGGCGCGGACGATCCCGCGGTAATCGTCTCCTCCATCTCACTGGCCGGCTTCCGCAACCTCGCGCGCGCGAAGATCGAGATCCCGCGGTCCGGCGCGGTCCTGATCGGTGAGAACGGCCACGGGAAGACGAACTTCCTCGAGGCGCTGTATTACCTCCAGCTGCTGCGCTCGTTCAGGGGCGCGCTGGACGTCGACGTCGTCGGCTTCGGCGAGGACGGCTTTCACCTGGGCGCGTCGGTCGAGGCCGGCAGCGTATCCACGTCGCTGTCGATCGGGTTCGAGCGCGCGTCGCGCCGGAAGAAAGCGACCATCGATGGAAAGAAGCCGCCGCGGCTGAGCGATGCGTTCGGCCACGTGCCGACGGTGATGTTCTCCCCGCGCGACGCGCAGCTCGTCTCCGGCGGGCCGAGCGAGCGGCGCCGATATCTCGACATCATGCTCGCCGCGACGTCGCGCAGGTACCTGCACGCGCTGCACAGCTATCGCCTGGCGCTGCAGCAGAGAAACTCCGCGTTGCGCGCGGTCATGCGCGGCGGCGGCAGCGAAGCCGAGATCGAGGTGTGGGAGCCGGCGATGGCCGAGCACGGCGCCGTGCTCGTGGACGCGCGCGCGGAATGGAGCGGGCTGCGCGCCGGCGAGTTCGGCGAGCTGTGCGCGGCGATCGGCGAGACCGACGGCACGACCCTGCGGTACCGCGCGCGGCTCGCCGGCAGCGGCGACACACGCGCCGCGCTCGCCGCCTCGCTCGCGGAGCACCGCGCGATCGATCTACGCCGCGGAATCACGCACGCCGGCCCGCACCGCGACGAGTTGGTGCTGGAGCTGGGCGGGCGGGAGATGCGCGAGTTCGCGTCGGCGGGCCAGCAGCGTACCGGAGCGATCGCGCTGCGGATGCTCGAGGCCGCGACGCTGCGCGAGAGCCGTGGGGCGAAGCCGGTGCTATTGCTCGACGACCCGTTCGCCGAGCTGGACTCGCGGAGGTCGGCCGCTATTCTCGCGCTGCTCGCGAGCAGCGGATTTGGGCAGACATTCCTGTGCGTGCCGAAAGCTGAGGAGATTCCGGTGGAGCTGTCGCGAGTTCAGCGATGGAGTATTCAGGCTGGGGTGATTGCGCAGTAGCTACCGGAATGCTGCGGGGGAATCCAGGCCGGAGCCGCGCTCCCGGTACACCTCCGGCCCTCTTGTCAAGAACTGTTCTTAAGGAACCAGAGCAACGAGATTGACTGTATGGCCGAGCAGAGAAAGAAATCCCGCCCCGCCCCGATCGCCGACTCGGTCTCCACTTACCTCAAGAAATCCGGCCTTGAGCGCCGGGTGGATGACGCCGGCGCGGTGACCGCCTGGCCCAAGCTCGTCGGCAAGCAGATCGCGGCCGTAACCGAGCCGCTGTACGTCACTTCCGACGGCACTTTGCTGGTCGCGGTGAAGACCAACGCGTGGATGTCCGAGCTGTCGCTGCTGGAGCCCGAAATCCTGCGCTCGCTCAACTCGCGAAAGGAACGCAAGACGGTCAAAAAAATACGTTTCCGCCTCAAGCGGTAAGCGCTTTTACCACAAAGATTTAAGGCGTCAGGAAATATTTGCGCGGGTCGTCGATTCCGCGTATATTTCAAGCAGTGATAAACCACGCGCTTTCGGTATAGTTTCGGTGCCCCTTTTCGCGCCCGATTCCGTCCGCGTCCCCGCCGTTTCTCCCCCGTTTCCCACCAACTGAAAATCATGGCGACTACTCTGACCGAGCAGGCGACCGCCAAGTACGACGCGGGCCAGATCCAGGTTCTCAAAGGCCTCGAGGCGGTACGCAAACGGCCCGGGATGTTCATCGGCTCGACCTCGGGCCGCGGTCTTCACCATCTCGTGTACGAGGTCGTCGACAACTCGATCGACGAAGCGCTCGCGGGCTACGCCCACAAGATCGGCGTGTGGATTCACGCCGACAATTCGATCACTGTCGAGGACGACGGCCGCGGAATTCCCGTGGACCTGCATCCGATCGAGAAGATCCCGGGCGTCGAGCTGGCGATGACGGTGCTGCACGCCGGCGGAAAGTTCGACAAGTCGAGCTACAAGGTGTCGGGGGGTCTGCACGGCGTCGGCGTGTCCGTCGTCAACGCGCTGTCCGAGCAGCTCAAGGTGTGGGTGAAGCGGGGCGGGAAGGAGCACTACATGGACTTCGTGCGCGGTCACACGAAGACCAGGCTCGAGGTGCGCGGCAAGACGGGCAAGGAGACCGGAACCAAGGTCTGGTTCAAGCCGGACCCGGAGATCTTCACCGAGCTCGCCTACGAGTACCCCACTCTCGCCACGCGGCTGCGCGAGCTGTCGTTCCTCAACAAGGGCGTCACGATCACGCTGAAGGACGAGCGCGAGGGCCAGGAGAAGGAGGACGTCTTCCACGCCGAGGGCGGGCTCAGGGAGATGGTGCGCTTCCTGAACATCAACCGGAAGCCGCTGCACCCGGAGATCGTGTACATCGAGGCCGAGCACGACGACATCGGCATCGAGATCGCGTTCCAGTACAACGACGGCTACAACGACAACGTGTTCTCGTTCGTGAACAACGTGAACACGCACGAGGGCGGGACGCATCTCACCGGCTTCAAGTCGGCGCTCACGCGCACGATCAACGCGTACGCCGCCAAGGGCAACGCGCTCAAGAAGGCCGACTTCACGCTCACGGGCGACGACGTCCGCGAGGGCCTCACGGCCGTGCTGTCGATCAAGGTCCGCGAGCCGCAGTTCGAGGGCCAGACCAAGACCAAGCTCGGCAACTCCGAGGCGGAGGGCGCGGTCAAGACCGTCGTCAATGAGCAGCTCTCCTCGTATCTCGAGGAGCATCCGCGTGTCGCCAACATCATCATCGAGAAGGCGGTCGCGTCCGCGCGCGCGCGCGAGGCGGCGAGGAAGGCGCGCGATCTTACGCGCAAGAAGTCGGCGCTCGACGTCGGCAACCTGCCCGGCAAGCTGGCCGACTGCTCGCTGTCCGATCCGCGGCTATGCGAGATCTATCTCGTCGAGGGCGACAGCGCCGGCGGCTCGGCCAAGCAGGGTCGCGATCGCTCCTTCCAGGCGATCCTGCCGCTGCGCGGCAAGATCCTGAACGTGGAGAAGGCGCGCATCGACAAGGTGTTCTCCAACGAGGAGATCCGGACGATCATCACCGCGATCGGCGCGGGGATCAAGGAGGACTTCACGCTGGAGAACGCGCGCTACCACAAGATCATCCTGATGACGGACGCCGACGTGGACGGCGCGCACATCCGCACGCTGCTGCTGACGTTCTTCTACCGGCAGATGCCGCAGCTGATCGAGGCGGGCTTCATCTACATCGCGCAGCCGCCGCTGTACCGCGTGGCCAAGGGTCGCGAGGAGTACTATGCGTACAACGAAGAGGAGCGCAACGAGCTGACCGCGCGACTCGGCAATGGCGAAGGCCGCGCGTCGGTCGGGATCCAGCGCTACAAGGGTCTCGGCGAAATGAACCCGAGCCAGCTCTGGAAGACGACGATGGATCCCGACACGCGCACGATTCTCAAGGTGGAGATCGAGGACGCCGTGCACGCGGACATGCTGTTCCAGACGCTGATGGGCGACGAAGTCGAGCCGCGGCGGCTGTTCATCGAGCAGAATGCGAAGTTCGTGTCGAATCTGGACATCTGATTTCCTGCGCGCCGCGGCAGTTCGACATGTAGCGGCGATCCGCGGCCGACGAGCGAAATCTGCGGCCTCACGGTCGTCGCTCGGACTGATTGGCGGTCTGATGGTCGCGACGCAGCTCTATGCGGCGTGTGCCCCGCAGATTCCGGCAGTTCAATCGCCCGCGGCCGAGATCGACGGAATTGGCGATCCGCCCGGCATGCGCCGCGCGCTTCAGCGTACGATCAATGCCAGAGACCGGGCCTCCGCATGGCCAGGTTTCGACCTCGATAGTGCCGTGCTCATCGCGGTCGTCACGCCAACTGGCCCTGTCTACGTCATCGGTGATTCGGCGCTTCCATCCGGATATCGCTGGCTCGATGACACCCGTGCGATCGCTGTACGCGAAGGTCCTCCCCCGGATTCGCTCCTGGGTTTGCAGCTTGGGCTTGATTGGAATGGGCGAATCGGTACTGCGACGGCCGGTCCGCTCCCCGCGGATCAGGCGCACCTATTTCCGCTGTTTCTTGTGCACGAGGCTTTTCACACGTACCAACAGCGACTCCAGCGGGCGAACCCTCGGAGATTTTCTCAGCTCCCCAATCCGAGCTTTCCCGACAGTTCTTCGGTGCACCTTGCATTGCTGAATCTCGAAAGCGCCTATCTGGGCCGAGCGATCGCCGCTTCGGGGAAATCGACTCTGCGATCGAACGCGTTGACGGCGCTTGCCATTCGAATGCGTCGTTGCGCTCTATTGGGCGAGGAAGAATGTGCGCGGGAGCGGGCTATGGAGCTCATTGAGGGCACCGCGGCGTACGTGGCTTCGGCATTGCTCGATCGAGCACCTCTCGGCGGTGCCCCGATGAATGTGCGCGACTCGCTGGCCCAAGCGCTCGTCACCGTTCCCGATATGTCGCACCTGGAACGGTGGCATTACTACACAAGCGGGCATGCATGGCTGCTGCTGCTCGAAGAGCTCGGACCACCAGCCTGGAAAAGCCGGGTCGAGCTCAGCTCTCCCGACGTGGTGCTGACTGAAGTGCTAGGACTCATGCCAGGTGAGGCAGCTTCGCTGTTCGACGCGGCGCAATTGACGGATGCTTGGACAGTGGCTCAGGCAACGGCTCGGGATGTCTTCGTCGCGGAGATAGCGCGGCGTGACTCGATAGAGCGCGCGTTCTGGGATCGGCCTGGTGTACCATTCAGAATCGAGTTCGGGCAGGTGCGATCGCTCGCGAGCGGTCAGAGCCTGCTTGCCGATGGGCGGATAGAATACACGTACAACTTCGGCACGAATCGAATAGTCATTCGTGGAGCCGCGCGTAAGTTTTGCTGCCACGGAGTCTTGACCGTAGTACCGACGACCAGTCGTTCCGCATTACTCGACGGACGCGCCGTGGCACTGGACAGCGTGGGCTTTCATGACTCCGGCACATTGGACATCGATCTCCCCGAGCTGACGCTCCGGATGAACCAGGCTTCGCTCCGCGTGTACCGCGACTCTGTCACGATCGTATCGACGTCGCAGTAGCCGTGCCTTAGGCGCGGCGGCCTAGCGACCGGGTTCTCATCCTTTGTCGCCTCGAGATGACTCGCCAACGTCGATCCCGCAGGCCAAAGCGATGCGGCGGGAAGCGTTGTCATCCGGGGACTGCTTGAGCAAGTCCCGCGCGAGCTCGCGTGCCGTTGCCCCTGTATGTTGGCCAAAGAGATCGAGGTTTGCGCCGACGCGTACAAGGCACTCCACCACCGGCGCCATCCGGTTTGCGACCGCAAGGTTAATCAGGGGGGTTCCGTAGGCCACGCTATTGATCTGCGCAGCCGAGGATGACGAGAGGTACTCGAGTACCGCCGTACGACCATTCAGCATGGCGACGAGCATCGCCTCGAGCAGTATCTCGTCATCGTCTGGATCGGGGAGCGGCGGCGGCCCGCCCTGCTGACCGACGGCGATGAAGTCCGGTCGGTGCTCCCGCGCAGCTGGAGTGGGCCTGC
Source organism: Gemmatimonadaceae bacterium (assembly GCA_024654005.1). Classification (GTDB taxonomy): domain Bacteria; phylum Gemmatimonadota; class Gemmatimonadetes; order Gemmatimonadales; family Gemmatimonadaceae; genus JACDCY01. Next base: position 10,667 of record JANLGX010000186.1, read on the forward strand.
CGTCGCGGGACAGAAACCGGCGTACGCCGCTTAGGTCACCGAGGCCTGCTGCCACCCAGAGCGCGTCACGAGCCGTGGCGTGCCGAGCCAGGACATCGACAGCTTCCCCATTCCAGTAGCGGATCAGTGCATGCTCCAACACTGGGATTCCGTTCGGCGCAACCCAGTTGGGGTCTGCCCCCTGCTCAAGTAGGGACTGCACCTCGTCGGGCCTCATGCGCATATGACCGCACAGTCGCCGCCCCAGTTCGCTCCGGCGATCCAAGCCGCGTGTGGCCAGCCAGTCGAAGACCGGCTGCATGGCCGCGACTCCCCGGCGTCGTTCGATGCCCAGTGCTACCAGCGTCAGCGTGTGCCCCGTGGCCAGGTCGTTCACTGCAGGTTCGAGTAGCGCGGGATGCTCGGCGACGATCGTCTCAAGCGCCCCCAGGTCTCCCGCCTCCATTGCGCTGGCAGCCTGCATCATCGGACCGGTGGGACCGTCCGGAACGACGCTGCGGGATTCGCGCGCAAGACGCTCGACGAGCATTTCCCAGCTTGGCGCGCCATGCAAGCGGGCCACCGCATGGCGCGCCTCTTCCTCGGTTGGGTCGCTCGCCAGGACCGATTCTACGGTCTCGCCGTAGAAGCGCGGCACGTAGGCGGCGAGAATCCGACCTGCCGCGATGGACCGCGCCCGGTGCTGCGCGATCAGGTTGACTGCGTGCACCTCGTAGAGTCGAAGCTCGCCCCCTACCTGTATGTATCCGCGCTGCTGGCGCTCGACGTCCGCCAAGTACCGCGCAAGACGGGCCCAACTCGCGAAGCCGTGCTCACGGGCGACAACGAGCTGCGCGTCGGCTAGGCGTACTTCGGCAGGACGCGTGGCTCGTGAGTGGGCGCCTTGGCGCGCGGCGCGTTCAACGGCGGCGGGAGTGCCTGAGCGGAAGTCGCGCAGGAGGGTTTTGGCCTCCTTCCGGGCGTACTCGAGACTCGGGCGAGACGGCAACGGGCGCAGTGCAGGCATGTACTCCTCCTTTCACGATGGCCCGTGTCCGCGTGGTGGGCCTGAAAAGAGGGTGTGCACGCACGATCAGGTACTACGGCCGGATGGGACGATCCCTCTCCGCGGACCGGAGGCGCTCCGACGGCGCAACCATAGGATGAGGCCGAGGAACCCGTAGGTCAAGCAGCGAGGCACGACATGCAGTCCGCCCCCTTTTTTTCACCGATGCTACGACCGAGGCCAGATACCGGTGCCCCCCTTGCGCACCACGATGTGCCGGCCGGTAGCCGAGAGGTGGGTCGCGGGGCCTCCGGTGACCGTCCCTCGGATCATGATCTGCCCCGGGCTCACCAGCAGCACGTGAACGTCGCCGTCGGTCACATCGAGTGTCATCGCGGGTAGCGTGGACAGCCGCAACGTGTCAGTCAGAATCGTGGGCGCGTCGTTGCCGATCCCCACGCGCGCGGAGTTCGACGCATAAATCAAAACGGTTGGGTTCTCCCGTACGGTCGTCGTCAGTCCCAGCTCAGTAATCCGCACGATTACACGATCGGATCGGGCCGACGACTGTGACCCGGGAGTACCTACGAGCGGACGCTGGAGCACCAGTGGTTGGTAGGGCCGGAGCTGATCGATCGCGCGGTTCACCCGGGTGGCAAGCGCGTGGGCTTCCGCCGGCGTGGCGTCTGTTATAAGCGGGACGATGTTGCGGAGCCGTGAGGTCACCGTCGCCACAGTCACGACACGATCGTCGACTACGACAGCGAGGCGTTGCCCGAGGTGCGTGGCTGTCTCGGCACCGAAAGTTCCTGCACCGGATGCCGTTAGCGATATCGCGACTCCCGCGGTGGTATCCGGGCCACGGACGTGAGACGTAACCCACGCCGAGTCGATTGCCGCAATATCGAGAATCACGGAGTCGCCGAGCGTCAACGGCTGGCCACTTGCGGGATCTACATACCCCTGAGCGGCGCCGTCTCCCGCCGCACCGACCCAGCGATACTGAATGAAGTCGATCGCGGGCGTTACCACCGTCTGGCCCGTTAACCCCGCAGGTGTGGGACGAGGAATGGTGCACGCTCCGATCGCGAGTAGCGCTCCGCCGGTGAGCGACACGAGTCCGCGAAGAAGAGGCCGCGAGGGCGGGATGGAAGTCATGATGCTGATCCTCCGTTCAAGCAGAGAGTGAGGTTCCGACAGCGCGGCGAGCGGCACCGCTCCGGCCAGTGTTCGGTCGCCGACTTCCAGGAGCAATTCCCCATACGAGCGAACGTCCGGTGTGCGCGCGAGAACGCGAGCGTCGCAGTCGAGTTCGATTCCGAATCGCAGTCGGCGGAACATCAGCCAGACGCCGGGATTCCAGGGTTGAAGCATCACGAGGAGCGCTCCTGCCGCGAGCACCACGGGATCAGCTGCTCGCGCATGCTCACGTTCGTGCGCCAGGATCAGCTGCCGCCGGTTGTTATCGAGTGAGAGCACCCACTCAGGAACGACGATACTGTAGCGAGCGATGCCGAACAGCGCGGGTCCGACGTCGTGCGAGACGTATAGGGGCATGCCATCGATCGTCGCTGCCTGCCACGCGGCTCTTTGGCGCTGTAAACGCGCGGCGGAAACCAGCAGTATGGCTGCCCAAAGAATTGACGCCGCAAACCACAGGCCCAGCAAGGGCGAGTCAAGCGTACTGAGCGCGTTTGGGACAGCGATGACGCGGGGAAATCGAAACGGTGGTTGAGGAGCAATTGAAGTGAGGTCCCGCTGCGAGCGCGGGGAGGCGGCGGCCGGCGTCGATGCCTGTCCGTTGGATGAAGGTGGCGCGCTTAACGCAGAGGGTGCGTCTGTCGAGGCGACCAGAAATTGGATCCCCGGTAGGAACACGGTCACCATCAGTGCCGCAATCCAGAGGAAGCGAACCGGACGCCGCAACGCACGGAGCGCGTATTCAACAGCGAAGGCAGCGACGCCAACGACAGCGGCCACAAGGGCTCCGTACACCATCCACGCGGCGATCACTTGCCGCTCCCGCGAAGTCGATCGTTCAGAAGTCGCCGCAAGCGAAGAATCTCGGCATTGTCGAGCTTCCGATCGCGCATCAAATGGGTGAGCATCAGCTCGGATGATCCGCCGAACACCTTCTCCACCAGTCGATCGATCG
>JANLGX010000190.1 GCA_024654005.1 Gemmatimonadaceae bacterium
CCGCACCTTGCCGGCCAGGGGCGGGTTTCGTCCGTGGGCCTACCATGGGCTGTTCGGATTGCTCAGCGTCTCGGGTCTGCGCCTCGGCGAAGCCCGCAATCTCCGTGTCGACGATGTCGATCTCGACGCCGCCGTGCTGACCGTCCGCCACGCCAAATTCGGCAAGTCTCGCCTCGTGCCTCTCCACGCGTCGACCGGCAAGGTCCTCGCCGCCTATCTGGCGCGCCGCCGGCGCCATTGGGCGGGACGGCCCGTCTCGCCCTACGTGTTTGTGTCCAACTGGGGAAACCGGCTCGATGTCGGCAGCGTCCACCGCACGTTCTACGCCCTCTCCCGACAGATCGGACTGCGGAGCCCCTCGGACCACCATGGCCCGCGGATTCATGATCTGCGGCATCGGTTCGCGTCGAAGACGCTCTGCCGGTGGTACCGCACCGGCGAGGATCCCGAGCGGCGCTTGCCGATCTTGTCGGCGTACCTCGGACATGTGCACGTCCGCGATACCTATTGGTATCTCAGCGCGTGGCCCGAGCTGATGCGCGAGGTGATGCGCCGCGTGGAGCGGCGCTGGGAGGATCGGCCATGACGCCCCACACCTCGCTGGCGCCCCTCCTGGAACGGTTCTTCACGGAACGCCTGCTGCACCAACGACAGGCGAGCCCGCACACCATCGCGTCCTATCGCGATACGTTCCGCCTCTTGCTGAAATTTGCGCACGAGCGGCTACACACGCCACCCGCGCGACTCAGTTTCGAGGCCGTGGACGCCCCGTTGATTGGGGCGTTTCTGGATCACATCGAGAACACGCGAGGCGTGAGCGTGCGGAGTCGGAATCTGCGGCTGACCGCCCTGCACTCGTTCTTTCGGTACGCGGCATTCGAGACCCCCGCCCATGCCGCGCAGATTCAGCGCGTGCTCGCCATTCCCAGCAAGCGTTTCACGCGGCGCCAGATCGCGTTTCTCACCCGGCCCGAAGTCGACGCGCTGCTCGCCGCGCCCGATCCACGCACCTGGTTCGGCCGCCGCGATCACGCGTTGCTCTTGGTGGCCGTCCAAACGGGACTCCGTTTGTCCGAACTGACGGCACTCACTCGGAACGATGTGACCGTCGGCACGGGTGCGCACGTCCGGGTCATCGGCAAGGGCCGCAAGGAGCGGTGTACGCCGCTCGCCAAACCCACCATCGCCGTCTTGAAGGCGTGGTGGCGTGAACCGCCGCGTGGTGGCGAGCAGGTGTTGTTCCCGACGGCCCGCGGGACGCGGCTGAGCGCCGACGCGGTGGAAGATCTGGTGGCCAAGCATCGCACCGCAGCCGCCAAGGTCTGCCCGTCGCTCCAACACAAGCGGATCACGACCCACGGCCTACGACACACCTCGGCCATGGAGCTCCTCCAAGCGGGTGTGGACCGATCCGTGATCGCACTCTGGCTGGGACACGAATCGGTGGAAACCACGCAGATCTATCTCGAGGCCACCCTCGCCATGAAGGAACGGGCGCTCGCGAAGACGACTCCGTTGAACGGTCGATTCAGTCGCTATCGGCCGGGGGATGAGCTGCTTGGCTTCCTGAATAGTCTGTAAGACCGAAAACTATGCCGAGCGATCGCGAGTCGCAGTTCCGGTTTCCAGGTGCAATTTCGGCCCGACTCCGAACTCGGACCGCCCGTCGCTCGGCATAGTCCGGGACCCGGCATAGTGCCGCCTATGCCGGATGCGGCATAGGCGTCATAGCTTTGCCACGCATCTGCTGCTGAACGGGGTGGATATCCGGCAGATCCAGGACTACCTCGGGCACGCGAACGTCGAGACGACGATGATCTACACACACGTGGTCAAGGAGTTCCGAAACCCCGCGCGAAGCCCTCTCGACATCATCCACAAGCGCACGGGCCCGTGACGAGGCGAGGAGTTGCCCAGCAGGTCAAGATCGCAACGCGTCGACGACCCTCCGCTACGTGAACGGGACCATCATGCGCATTCCGATCATCGTGATCACTCAGTCCGGTATGGTGATCATCCAATCCCGGCATCGTGATCAGCATCGCGAGAAAGCCGACCACTCATCACCCGCGGATCAACGGCCTCACACCTCGGTCGCGTGGGGGTCCTGCCCGGCCGCTACCGTCCTGGATCTG
>JANLGX010000191.1 GCA_024654005.1 Gemmatimonadaceae bacterium
CAACCTGGTCGTCGGCGGATGCTTCCTGCTGGGGGCGATGTTCCTCGCGCTCGTGCTCGGGGGCACCGCGGGGATCGTCGGCGCAGCCGCCGAGGCGGAAGATGCGGGGATCGCTATTCCGATCCTGGGGATCGCCGGGAGCGCGCTGACGATCTTCCTGCTCGCCTTCGCGCTGCCGAACCTCATCATCGGGTGGGGCCTGCTGACGTTCAAGAGCTGGGCGCGTATCGCCGGGATCGTGCTGTCGGCGATCAGCCTGATCAATATTCCGTTCGGCACGATCCTCGGGATCTACGGCCTCTGGGTGCTCCTCAACAAGGACACCGAGCGGCTCTTCGACGCGCCGGTCGCGGTGTCGCGGACCGTCTAGTCCCCCCCCGACCTCAGCGATACCAGCAACAGCGCGGCCAGTCTGCCGATCTGACGTGCTAGAATCATCTTCTCCAGCGGAACAATTTATTTTGAAGATTCTCGAGCGCCTTCCGTTCCGGGACGGGCGGCTGTCCTCCCTTGTGCTCTTCGTGGTGTGCGCCACCGGTACGGGCTGCGCCACGGGCTACGCGCTCGCACAACGCGACAGCGCCGAGCTGCACTCGGCGACGCCGTCGTCCCACGCCATCACCTGGTTCAGTCCTGTCGTACCCGGGGATCGCGCGATCCTCGCGCGCTGGCGCGCAGGCGTCGGTCCCGAAGTCGTCAAGACACCGGCGTCGATTCGCGCAACGCCTGCCGACGACATCACCGTCGTGACCTGGAACGTCGCGATTGGCGCCGGCGACGTCGAACGCATGGTCAACACGCTGTCGCGCACGGCGCCGCTCGTGTTGCTGCTGCAGGAGGTCTACCGCGGCGGTCCGGAAGTGCCTTCGCGTCCACCGGCAGGTGCGGAGTTCGCCCAGCGGCACGGTGGGGCGCACGGTGGGGAGCAACGTCGAACGCACTACCAGGAAGTCGAAGCGATCGGCGACGCGCTCGGCCTCACGGTCTACTATGTCCCGTCGATGCGCAACGGCCGCCCGTCATCTTCCGACGAGGACCGCGGCAATGCGATCCTGACGAATCTCCCGCTGTCGGATCCGGTCGCGATCGAGCTGCCGTTCGAGCGTCAGCGGCGTGTCGTGGTCGCGGGCACGGTCTCTGGCCGGACGATGGCCGGCACGCCCTGGCAGATCCGCGTCGTCAGCGCCCATCTCGACAATCGCCCCGGCGCGAAGCGGCTGTTCATCGGAGGAGAGTACGCCCGCGTGCGTCAGGCGCGCGCGCTGGTCGAGATGTTCGGCACGGGACCGCCGACGGTTCTTGCCGGCGACTTCAACACCTGGTTCGGCTTCCGGGACCGGGGCTACACCGAGATCGCGCGCGCCTTCCCCGAGACGCGCGTGACAGACAGGCGCGCGACGTTCCTCGGCGTCATGCGTCTGGATCACATGTTTGTCCGCCTCGCGCCCGGCTGGCGCGCGGAGCTCCATCGAAGCGACGATCGCTTCGGCTCCGACCACTCACCGTTAATCGGGACCATCCGCTTCAATTGACAAAAATCGCGCCGTCGCCTGGCGGCGAAGAGAATCCGTTGATTCCAGCCGGTGCCTATCGCTGCTTGTCACGGCAATCTGTCGCAGCAGGCGCTGCCTCACGACTGGATAACCATGACGTTCCATGGCAGCGACGGCACGGCCGTCCAGCATGCCTGGGTGATGTTCTCGCGACCGGATACCGTTCGATGCTCCTGGTCCGCCTGTCTGTGGCCGAACAACAGTGGAGCGTGGAGTTCTACTCGAGACAGCCGTATGCGTTCAGGGCGGCGGACGCGCCGATCGCCAGGCGCATCGCCGATCACATCGCCCTGGCGCTATCGCATGAGCACCTCGCCAACTTCGCGCGTGAGACCGAAAAGGCGCGCGTGCGAGCCGAGCAGCTCGAGGCGCGCGTCAACGTGCTCTCGCAGCAGCTCGACGCGAGGGTCGGCAGTGGCCGGATCGTCGGGGAATCGCCGGAGTGGAAGGCGGTCCTGAAACAGGCCGCGCAGGTCGCGGTCACGGAGGCAACGGTGCTGCTCACGGGTGAATCCGGCACGGGAAAAGAAGTGATCGCCTGCTTCATTCACCGCGGTTCGGCCCGAAATGCGGGTCCCTTCCTGGCACTCAACTGCGCCACGGTTCCCGAGCACCTGTTCGAATCGGAGTTGTTCGGGTACGAGCGGGGTGCCTTCACGGGCGCGCATCAGTCCAAACCAGGGCAGCGGCCACGAACCACAACCTCACGAAGGCAATTGCGCAGGGACTATTCCGGGAAGATCTTTACTACCGCCTTCGTGTCTTCGAGATTCATATCCCGCCGCTCCGCGAACGGGACCGTGACGTGCTCCCTCTGACGCAGGCATTCCTCGCCGACATCGCAAGGTCGCTTGGTCGTCCGGTTGCCGGATTGACGCAGGAGGCCAAGCGCGCTTTGGCCCAACACCGATGGCCCGGCAACGTCCGCGAGCTCGAAAACGCGCTGCAACGGGCCGTAATCCTGTCAGACGGCAGCCCGATCACGGCGGAGCACCTGTCACTGGACGGGTCCGGCGGTGCGGCCT
>JANLGX010000192.1 GCA_024654005.1 Gemmatimonadaceae bacterium
CTGTGCGCCGGAGCCGGCGCCGCCGCGGCCGTCGCCGATGCGGTACGTGCCCGCGCTGTGCCACGCCATCCGAATGAAGAACGGCCCGTAGTGGCCATAGTCGGCGGGCCACCAGTCCTGCGAGTCCGTCATCAGGGCATGGAGGTCCTTGATCACGGCCGGCAGATCGAGGCTCTTGAACTCCTCGGCGTAGTTGAACGCCGGGTCCATGGGATCGGACAACGGGGAGTGCTGGTGCAGGATCTTCAGGTTCAACTGATTCGGCCACCAGGCGGCATTCGTCGAGGCCCCGGCCGCGGTGGGTTTACGGGCGCCGCCCACCACCGGGCACTTTGATTCGTTGGACATGGTGTTCTCTTTCTGAAACGGCTGACTTGGGCGCCAGCCATTCAATCCTATCAGTCTGGCTGACGCCCTGTCCCGAAAGAGACAGCCCGGATTCCGCTCGGCCGATAGAGTTCGCTCATGGGAATCATCGGCACAATCATCTTTGGTCTGGTCGTCGGCATCGTCGCCAAGCTGATGATGCCTGGGAAGGATCCCGGCGGCATCATCATCACGATCATCCTCGGCATCGTGGGGTCCGTGGTCGGCCGATGGCTGGGTCAGGCCCTCGGATTCTACGGAGCCGATGATGCGGCGGGCTTCCTCATGTCGCTGGTCGGCGCGGTCCTGCTGCTGGCCCTCTACCGCATGATGGTCAAGCGCCCGGCGTGAACTCCCGACCGCCGCGGGCGGATCAACTGATGCTGGTTCCGCCGCCTTCCGCCCTTGGGGCGAGGTAACGCGGCGCGCATTGCGCGCCGTCGATGGCGTGTTCTGAGCGCGACCCAAGACCGCGCCGATACCTGGAGCGTGTAGACTACGATTCCAATTTCAGCAGAACGGAGACTCGCCCTATGGACGCACTGCTCCAGGACATCCGCTACGCCTTCCGCCAGCTCGCTCGGCAGCGCGGTTCGTCCCTGGTAGCGATCGTGACGCTGGCGCTCGGCATCGGAGTCTCGACCGCGGTCTTCTCAGTCATCGACGCGACGATGCTTCGGCCGCTGCCCTATCCACATCCCGAGCAACTGGTCACCGTCAGTCCTGAAGAGACCATGCCCGACGGCAGGGTCTCGCGAGCCACCGCCTCGATGGAAGACATGCGGGCCTGGCAGCAGGCCGACGACGTGTTCCAGATGGTGGCGGGCACTGGCAGCGCGTTCCGGGGGCGCATCGTTGAAGGCGCGGAGCCGGAGCGCATTCAGGTGTCGCACTTCACGGAAGACTACCTGTCGATACATGCGGTGACGCCTTGGATCGGGCGCAACTTCACGCGTGAAGACACCGACCCCGGATCACCACTGGTGGCGCTGCTGGGCTATGGCTACTGGCAAAGTCGCTACGGTGGGCGCGAGGACGTCATCGGACAGACCGTCCGCTTCGACACCGAAGTCGCGACGATCGTCGGCGTGTTGCCCGCGTCGTTCAATGCGACGACACCGGTCGCCACACCGCTGCGCATTCCTCTGGCCGAGGTCTCTCGCCGGGGCACGGGCAGGGTGTCCGTGTCGGCACGCCTGCGACCCGACATCACGATTGAGCAAGCACGTGAGCGGTTGGCAGCCCGTATGCAGCCGCGGGTCCTGCCCGATGGAAGGAAGACGACGCAGCCGACCGTGAACATCCGATCGAGGCTCGATGGCGCGCTGACCCAGGCGCGCACGACCATCAACGTACTGACGGGCGCGGTCGGGTTGATTCTCCTCATCGCCTGTGTGAACGTGGCGGGCCTGCTATTGGCGCGTGGCGCCGCGCGGCAAACGGAGCTCGCGGTGCGAGCATCGATGGGCGCGGGACGAGGGCGACTGATTCGACAGCTGCTGACCGAGAGCGTCGTGCTGGCGATTCCTGGCGGGGCGCTCGGTATCCTGCTCGCCTGGCTCTCTCTCGACGCTATCGTCGCGAACATCCCGCTGACGATTCCAGCGAACTCGCCTGCCACGTTGAATCTGAGGGTGTTGGGCGCGACGATTGCCTTCCTGGTGCCCACGGCGCTGCTCTTCGGGTTGGCGCCGGCAATTCGGCTGTCACGCGTTCGCCTCGGCGCAGTGCTCGCGCGCGGAGGCCGGCAGCGTGGGTCAGCGCTGTCGAGGCGTGCCGGTCAGGTGCTGATCGCGGCCGAGATTGCCCTGGCGGTGATCCTCGTGGCCGGTGCCGGATTGATGATTCGCAGCTTCACACGAATCTCCGCTGTGGATCTGGGTTTCAACGCCAGCGGTCTTGTGGTGATGGAGGCGTTGCCGCTGGACCGGAGTCCTGGTGCGCACAAGGGGTACTACACGGCGTTGCTGCAGCAGGTTCGCACGATCC
>JANLGX010000193.1 GCA_024654005.1 Gemmatimonadaceae bacterium
GCCCTTCAGATCGAGCGCCATCAACCGCGACTCGCTATCGGTCCCCGGCACCGAGACGCTGAGAATGCGCGGCGCGCCGCGCGCGCCGCACATTCTCAGCGTCTCGGTGCCGGGGACCGATAGCGAGTCGCTGTTGATGGCGCTCGATCTGAAGGGCGTCGCCGCGTCAGGAGGGTCGGCGTGTCAGAGCGGCAGCGTGTCGGGCTCGCACGTGCTCAAGGCGATGGGCGTGCGGCCCGAGCTGGCTTCCGCCGCGATTCGTATGAGCCTCGGCTGCCTCACCACGGACGACTGCGTGCGACGGGTGGCGGAAGTGTTCCCCGCCCTCGTTGCCAAGGCTCGCTCGATGGCGGGCACCACCAGCTAGCGCACGCGCCGGCGTATCAGGATCGCGCCGTATTCGTGACCCGTTCCGAACCGCTGCGTAGCGGTCATGGCGTCGAGATACTCGAGGGAGTCCACGTCGTCGGTAGACATGGACCGCAGAACTTCGTGCGATCCGTGTCGCACATTGTCGACATAGACGATTATCGCCGGCTCGACGCCGACGTTCAGGGCCGGCCCGCCGAACGGGTCCGCCGCGGTGCGAGTCCGGAGCGTGGCCGAGCCTCGCGTGGAAAGCCAGTGCGGCCGCCGTGATTTGATCAGGTCGTTGAGACTGGTCACGGGCCGGGCGCGGATCTCTTCCGCGTCTATCCGGTTGCGATCCTGGACCGGCTTCGCCCTCGTCTGCGCTTCCGCGGTCGCCTGAACTCCGGCGAGCGCCAGCAATACTGCCACCGCGGTCCGTGCGAGCGAGCGCATGGCGTGCCTCCGTTCCCGAAATGGTATGTTCCGTAACATGGGGGAGAACGATGCCGAACTGCAAGCTGAGCTGAGATAATGTCGCGTCGGCCCGATCGCGGAATACAGTACCGGGATTTGTGCGGCATCCCCACCGGACTGGCCGGACGGCCGTCGACCGCGCTCGTTCGGGGGAGCCGGACGCGATAGATTGCAGCATGTCCGCCACGCGTCCGATCCCGGGAACGAGAGTCCTCTGCGCCATGTCCGGCGGGGTGGATTCGTCCGTCGCGGCCGCCATGCTCGTCGAGCAGGGCTACGACGTCGTCGGCGCGACCATGAAGCTGTTCTGCCACGGCACCGACGTGCCCGACCGCCCGTGCTGCTCGCTCGATTCGGTGAACGACGCGCGGCGCGTGTGCGAGCAGCTCGGCATCCCGCACTACGTGATCAATCTCGAGGACCGCTTCGGGTCGGACGTGATCGACAACTTCGTGGACGAGTACGCGCGCGGGCGCACGCCCATCCCGTGCGTGCGGTGCAACACGTTCACCAAGTTCCGCGATCTCGTGAAGAAGGCCGACGCCATCGACGCGCGGTACGTCGCGACTGGCCATTACGCGCGGATGGTGAACGGCGAGCTGCACCGCGGCGTGGACGAGAACAAGGACCAGACCTACTTCATGTGGGGTATCGACCGCGCCGTGCTGTCGCGCATGCTGCTGCCCGTCGGCGAGATGACCAAGGCCGAGACGCGCGCGCTGGCGCACAAGCTCGGGCTCGAGCTGATCGCCGACAAGCCGGAGAGCCAGGAGATCTGCTTCGTGCCGGACGGCGATTACATGAAGATCCTGCGCGAGCGCTTGCCCGCCGACGCGCCGGCGCTGTCGAAGGGTCCGATCATGACGAGCGACGGCCGCGTGCTCGGCGAGCACGACGGGTACGCGCGGTACACGATCGGGCAGCGGCGCGGGTTGCCGGGCGGGTTTGCGGAGCCGGTCTACGTCGTGGCGATCCGTCCGCGTGATCGTGCCGTCGTGGTGGGTCCGCGCGAAGAGCTGCTCGGGCGCGGCGTGATCGCGCGCGACGTGAACTGGCTCACGGATCCGCCAGCCGTCGGTTCTACCGTTCAGGTGCGGGTTCGGCACCGGGCACCGCTCGCGGCCGGTGAGCTGTTGCGCGTGGACGGCGACGAGATCGAGGTCGCGCTGGATGAGCCGGTGGCCGCGATCACCGCCGGTCAGAGCCTAGCTGTCTACGACGCCGCCGGCAGGCTTCTCGGCGGGGGGTTCATTGAAGGCGTGCCTCACTCGACTCGCGCTCTTCGAACGATCGCTGCATGATTCAGGGCCGATTGGCCTGACCTCAACCGACAGTCGCAATGAACCGCGCCGCACTTCTAGTCTTTGCCGTGCTTGCCTGCTCCCCTACCGATGACACGGTGACAGACACCACCAACCAGCGGCCGCTTCCGCACGATCCGCACTCCTACGCGCAGCCCGACACCGCCCGCGTCACGCACGTCACGCTGGACCTCACACCCGACTTCACCGCCAAGCGTCTTCGCGGCACGGCCCGCCTCGCCATCGCTCGCACCGGCAAAGCGGACAGCGTCATCCTCGACATCCGCGACCTGACCATCAAGCGCGTCACGACACCCGGCGGCGACTCGCTCGGCTTCAGCATCGGCGCCCCCAAGGAATTCCTCGGCGCCCCGCTAAGCGTCGCGCTCCCCGCGCGCGACAGCTCCGCGCGGACGCAGACCGATACGATCGTCATCGAGTACGAGACCGCGCCCACCGCCGCCGCGGTGCAGTGGCTCTCGCCGCAGCAGACGGCCGGCAAGAAGCTCCCGTTCCTCTTCACGCAGGGCCAGGCGATCCTCACCCGCACGTGGGTGCCCACCCAGGACAGCCCCGGGATCCGCCAGACGTACGACGCCACGATCCACGTGCCCGCGGGCATGCGCGCGGTCATGAGCGCCGAGAACGTCGGCACCGCCAACGAGACCGACTCCGCCGGACTCTCCGTCTATCGCTTCCACCTGAAGCAGCCGGTCCCGCCCTACCTGTTCGCGCTCGCGGTGGGCGACATCGCGTTCCGCCCGATCGGGACCAACACGGGCGTGTACGCGGAGCCGTCGGTCGTCGAGCAGGCGGCCACGGAGTTCTCCGAGGTGGACGCCATGGTCGCGGCCGCCGAGAAGTTGTACGGCCCGTATCGCTGGGGCCGCTACGACATTCTGGTGCTGCCGCCCTCCTTTCCCTTCGGCGGGATGGAGAACCCGATGCTCACGTTCGCGACGCCCACGGTCCTCGCGGGCGACCGCTCGCTCGTGAGCCTCGTCGCGCACGAGTTGGCGCACTCGTGGTCCGGCAACCTCGTCACCAACGCGACGTGGGACGATTTCTGGATCAACGAGGGATTCACTTCATACATTGAAGCGCGCATCATGGAAGAGCTGCGCGGCAGGCCGTACGCCGACATGCTGCGCGTGCTCGGCAGGCAGGATCTCGAGAAGGCGATGGCCGATCTCGACAGCGCCGACACGCGGCTGCACCTGGATCTCGCGGGCCGCGATCCCGACGAGGGATTCAGCGACGTCGCGTACGAGAAAGGCTCAACGTTTCTCCAGACCATCGAGTCGGTGGTCGGCCGCCAGCGGCTCGATCAATGGCTGCGCAGCTACTTCGACCGCAACGCGTTCCAGCCGATGACGTCCGAGTGGCTGGTCGAGGACCTGCGAAGGAACCTGCTGACTCCCGGTGAAGCCGCCCGCGTCGATCTCGACGCCTGGATCAACCGTCCCGGAATTCCGGCAAACGCGGTAGCGGTCAGGTCGGACGCTCTCGCAGCGGTCGACAGCGAGGTGACGCGGTGGAACGGCGGCGCGGCCGCATCCGCGCTGCAGACCGCGAAGTGGTCGACGCACGAGTGGCTGCACTTCCTCCGCGCGCTCCCGGACACCGTCCCGACCGCGCGCCTCGCCGAGCTCGACGCGCGGTTCCGCCTGTCGTCCAGCGGCAACGCGGAGATCCTCGGCCAGTGGCTGCTGCTCGCGATCAAGAACCGGTATGAGCCCGCGTTCCCCGCGCTCGCGCGCTTTCTGACTTCACAGGGCAGGCGGAAATTCCTGACGCCGCTGTACACCGAGATGATGAAGACGCCGTGGGGCGCGACGATGGCGCGCGACATCTATCGCCGCGCGCGCCCCACATACCACTCGGTCGCGACGGGGACGATCGACCGGGTCGTGCAGTGGCCGGGAGGTCGCTGAACCGGGACACGTCTACGTCATCGGTCGCCCGTGACTACGTAATTGTGAGGATCGCACCTGGGTTTGAATCGTCGTATCCTCCCTGCGGCGTTCTTCCAGCCTTCCCCGTTCACCAGATCGAGACACAGCCATGCCAATCTCCTACCAGCGTGCGCGCGAGATCGCCCGTAGACTCAGCCGTGGGCACGCGTTTAACGAGCTCTCGGATCGCCTGGCGCCAGTCGCGGAAAGCAGGCGACCGCTGCCACCGCGCGTCCCGCGCCAGGGTGACTGGAGCGCCGACGCGCGCGCGGAGCGGATCGGATTCCTCGAAGAGCGCGGCGTACCACTCGACCATCTGGCGGGCCGGGCCCCGGAGCCGGACCCGTCCACGCTCCAGGGGAACATCGAGAGCTATATCGGCATGACGATGATCCCCACCGGGTTAATCGGACCGTTAAGGATCAACGGACTGCACTCTTCCGGCGACTACTACGTGCCGTTGACCACGTCCGAAGGGGCGCTGGTGGCGAGCTACGATCGCGGCGCCCGGCTGCTGACGCTGGCAGGCGGCGCCTCTACGCTCACGACCACCGAGCACGTGCAGCGCGCTCCGGGCTTCCTGTTCGAAACGATGGCGGAGGCGGCGCTGTTCGCGGCGTGGGCGGTCGGTGAGTTCGATCGCTTCCGCGAAGTGGCGGCTACCCGGACGCGGCATGGGGAGCTGGCCGATCTCATGACACACATCGCCGCGAACTACGTGTACCTGATCTTTGCCTTCAATACCGGCGACGCCGCGGGGCAGAACATGGTCACGCTGTGCACCGCCGCCATATGCGCGGACATTCTCGAACGCGCCCCGATCAAGCCGCGCACGTGGTTCCTCGAGGCGAACATGTCGGGCGACAAGAAGGCGACGACGCTCAGCTTCCTGTATACGCGAGGGCGGAACGCGACGGCGGAAGCCGTGATCCCGCGCTCGCTGCTGCTCGAGCGCATGCGCACTACCCCTGAGCAGATGGCCGAGTATTGGCGCGTGAGCTTCATCGGCGGCGTGCAGACCGGCTCGATCGGCGTAAGCGGACACATCTCGAACGGGATCGCCGCCCTGTTTCTCGCCACTGGCCAGGACGCGGCCTGCATCAGCGAGGCGAGCGTCGGCGTCACGCGCATGGAGGTCACCGGAGATGGCGCACTTTACGCCGCCGTGGTTCTGCCCAACCTGATCGTCGGAACGGTCGGCGGAGGGACACGGCTGCCGACAGCCCGCGAGTGCCTCCGGATCCTTCACTGCGACGGAGACGGCCGGGCCGCCCGTCTGGCGGAGATCTGCGCCGCTACCGCACTGGCCGGTGAGCTCTCGATCGTCGCGGCCTTGTGCTCCGGCGACTTCGCGCGCGCGCACGAGACGCTGGGCCGGCCGCCGCTGGCACCGGACGCGTGAGCACGGCGAATTTGCCAGAAGCAGCCGGCGGGGCAGATCCCCGTACTCCGCTCGCGCGGCGGCTGCTGACGTATCAGGCCGAACGTTTTCCGCTCGTCGCGTATCTCCCGCTGATCGCACTCGCTGCGTTCGCGGCGCTGGCGTTCTCCCGTGTCGGCCGGGGAGAGGCTGGTTTCGTTTCGCCGGTCGCCTACCTGGTCTGCGCTTTCACACTGCTGGCGGTATTCTTCCTTCTGCGTGTTGCCGACGAGCACAAGGATGCCGACACGGACCGTCTGCACCGGAGTCATCTGCCAGTCCCGCGTGGGCTCGTGGATCCGGGTGAGCTCCGGCGCGTAGCCGCGGTCGCTGCGGCTGTCGCGATCGCCGTAAACCTGCTGCTCGCTCCCGTGCTTCTCGTCCCGCTCGGCGCCGCGGGCGTCTGGATCGCGCTCATGACGCGGGAATTCTTCGCGCGCGACTGGCTGCGCGCCCGGCCAGCCGTCTACCTCCTCTCTCACATGCTGGTGATGCCGCTGCTGCTGCTGTACGCCAGCAGCATTGACTGGTTGAGAGAGGGCGCGGGGTCTCCGGCTGGAATCGTGCCGTTCCTCGCTGCTGTGTTTGCCTCGGGACTGGTGCTCGAGGTCGGGAGGAAGATTCACGCACCGGGTGAGGAGCGACACGGCGTCGAGACGTACAGCTCCGCCTGGGGCGAGCGGCGAGCCGCGTTGGTGTGGGTGGCTGCCGTGATCGGCGCCGGAGTTCTCGTCGCCGCAGCTGGTGCGCGCGTCGGGGGGCGCTGGACACCCGTGCTGGCGCCGACCGCGTCAGTGCTGATCGCTCTCGCCGCGCTGCCGTTCCTCCGCGGAAGTGCTGCTCGGAAAGGACGGAGCGTCGAGACGGCGGCCGCAACCTGGAATCTCCTCGCGTACGCTCTGCTGGCGTTGCCGTGGATCGAGAGGTGGCTCACTTGAGCGGCGACTATGTGTTCCTGCCGGGACCCGGTATGGTGCCGTCCGCGCGTGAGGTCGGAGGCAAGGCATACAACCTGGCGCGGCTCGCCGCCGTGCCCGGAGCTGAAGTACCTCGCTGGTTCGCCCTGCGCGCCACAGCGTTCGACGAGCTCGTCCCAAGAGGACGCGACGTGCCGCGTAGTCCCGATAAAGCGGCGGATCTGCGCACGGCAACGCTGTCGCTTTCACTCCCAGCTCAAATCCGCGCCGAGCTGCTCGAAGCGCTGGAGGCAACACGGCTCGGTCAAGTTCCGCTTGCCGTGCGATCCTCAGCTACGCTCGAGGACGCGGTTACGGTATCGTTCGCCGGCCAGTTCACCAGCGTTCTCGGCGTCGCGGCCGGCGACGGCGCAGCCGGTCTATGGGACGCCATCAGAACGGTGTGGGCGTCGGCCTTCGCGCCACACGCGCTGGCATACGCGAATTCAAGTGACGGTAGCTCGCGCCTGGCGATGGCTGTCCTTATCCAGGAGCTGATCCCCGCGCGCGCGGCAGGCGTCGCGTTCTCGATGGATCCGGTCGCCGGCAACCCGGACGTCGCTGTGGTGAGCGCCGTGTACGGACTTGGCGAGTCGCTCGTCAGCGGCGAGGCCGACGCGGACACCTTTCGCGTGCGCGTAACGGGTGCCGACCCGGAGGTGAGCTGCACGGTCGCGACGAAAGTGAACGCCATGGTATTCGACGCAGGCGCCACGCGTCGCGTCAGCGTCCCGTATGTGCTGCGCGAGGAGCCGGCGATCACGGACGCGCAGGCGGTGCAGATCGCGGCGCTGGCGCGCTCAGTCGCGGAGAAGTTCGGCGCGGCACAGGATATTGAGTGGGCGATAGCCGCCGGCGCAGACGGCGGCTCGGTAACCGGACCGCAGCAGCGCGACAGAGTCTTCCTGCTCCAGGCGCGCCCGATCACCGCGACCGGCAGCAGGGTCAAAGGTGAGCGCCGCATCTGGGACAACAGCAACATCATAGAGAGCTATGGCGGCGTTACGACTCCATTGACGTTCAGCTTCGCCCGAACGGTCTATGAGCAGGTGTACCGGCAGTTCTGCCTAGTGATGGGCGTACACGAGGACGTGATAGAGCGGCACCGCCATGTCTTCGCGAACATGCTGGGTTTGATCCGCGGCCGCGTGTATTACAACCTGTTGAACTGGTACCGGGTGCTCGCGCTGCTCCCCGGCTACACGCTGAACCGCGAGTTCATGGAGCGCATGATGGGCGTGCGCGAGCGGCTCGCGGAGGCGCCGCCGCCGCCGCGCGGCAGCGAGCGGTGGCGCGATGCCGCGCGGGTGCTGCGGCTGGTGTGGGGACTCTTCCGCGAGCATCGGCGGCTGGACGCGGAGGTGACGGCGTTCTTCGCCCGCGTGGATGGCGCGCTGCGCCCCCTGGAGAAGGAGGATCCGAGAAGGTGGAGCGCGGACGATCTTCTCGCTCTCTACCGGCGGCTCGAGAACGAGCTCCTCCTCCACTGGCGTGCTCCGCTGGTGAACGACTTCTACGCCATGATCTGGTTCGGCGTCCTCGGCCGGCTCGTGGAACGGTGGCTGCCGCGCGCGCTCGCGACGCTCGCGAACGATCTGCTGGTTGGCGAAGGTGGCATTGTGTCCACCGAGCCCGCGCGCCGCATCATGGTCATGGCCGCGATTGTGGAGCGCGAGCCCGCGCTGCGCGCGCGCTTCGAAGCGGAATCCGATAGCGTGGCTTTACTGCGCCTTATCGCGGAAGATCCCGCGGCGAAACCGTTGTGCGCCGAGCTCGACGCTTACCTCGCGCGCTTTGGCGACCGCTGCATGGGCGAGTTGAAACTCGAGACGATAACACCATCCGAGGACCCCACGTTCGTCGTCCGGATGATCCGCGCGTACGTGCGGCAGGGTCAGGTGCACTCCGAAAAGTCGTCCGAACGAGAGCGGGAGGTGCGCGCGGGCGCGGAAGAGTACGTTCGCTCGAACCTTGGTGCGATTCGGCGAGCGGTTTTCTTCCGGGTGCTGAGGCACGTGCGCCGGCGGATCCGCGACCGCGAGAACCTCCGCTTCGAGCGGACCCGCGTCTTCGGGACGGTCAGGCGCATCATGGCCGCGCTCGGTAACCGGCTGGTGGAGCGTGGCTCGCTGCGTGAGCCGCGCGACGTCTTCTATCTCACAGTCCAGGAGGTGTTCGCTGCTGTCGAGGGTACCGGTGTCACTCTCGATCTTGCTGGACTCGCGCAACTGCGGCAGAAGGAGTTCTCCGTGTTCAACGATGAACTTCCGCCGCCCGATCGCTTCGAGACAATAGGTCCTCCGCAGGCGCCGGTCCGGACGTCCAATAGAGACCCGGCCGCCGCTGGCAGTGACACGTTGAAGGGCATCGGTTGCTGCCCTGGTGTCGTGCGCGCGCCGGTTCGGGTAGTGCATGATCCGGCGCAGGCAGGCGATCTCGCCGGGCGGATTCTCGTAGCCGAGCGCACCGATCCCGGCTGGACGCTGCTCTTTCCGACCGCGGCCGGACTGCTGGTGCAGCGCGGCAGCCTGCTTAGCCACTCCGCCATAGTCGCGCGCGAGGTAGGCCTGCCGTGCGTCGTGGCTATCCCCGGCCTCATGAATGAGCTGCGCGACGGAGAGTGGGTGCAGATGGACGGCACCACCGGCGTTGTACAGCGAATCGACGTACCGGCTAAACGCCGTGTAGAGGCAGTCACCACGTGAGGTCACCGGCACCGTGGTCGCCCGCGGCGGCAGCCGCATGAGGGCGCGCTTCGATTTTCTCCGCTACGCCTCGGTATGGGAAGACGCGGACATCCTGTGCGAGGCGCTGGCCCCGCGCGCAATCGGAGGACGGTTGTTGTCCATTGCATCCGCGGGCGACAACGCGCTGGCGCTGCTGACGCTGGATCCCGCCGAAGTCGTCGCGGTTGACCTGAGTGGCCCCCAGCTCGCCGCGACGGAGCTGCGCATTGCCGCATTCCGCCGGCTCGATCATCCTGAGCTCCTGGCCTTCCTCGGCGCGCGGCCCTCTCTAAAGCGGGTGCAGATCTACCGGGCTCTTCGGTGCGAGCTGAGCGACCATGCGCGGCGGTTCTGGGACGCGCACGAACAGGCGATCCGCGAAGGGCCGGTTCACGCTGGAAAATTCGAGCGGTACCTGCGGGCCTTCAGTCGTTACGCGCTGCCGCTCGTACATTCGCATCGCACGACCGACCAGCTGCTGGTCCCGAAGAATCACGCCGAGCGGGAGCGGTTTTATGACGAGCGGTGGGACACGGCACGATGGCGTCTGGTCTTCAAGCTGTTCTTCAGCCGGCGTGTCATGGGCCGGCTCGGCCGCGATCCCGAGTTCTTTGCGTACGTCGAAGGGACGGTCGGCGAGCGCATCCTGGCGCGCACCCGGCACGCGCTGACGGAGCTGCCCGTTCACACCAATCCTTACCTCACATACATCCTGACCGGGAGCTTCTCCGAGGAAGCGCTGCCGCGGTACCTGCGCCCGCAATTCTTTGAGCCGATCCGCGAACGACTCGATCGCCTGCGCCTGGTGCAGGGAGCCGCGCACGAGGCAGAGGGCACCTTCGACGGCTTCAATCTGTCCGACATCTTCGAGTATATGAGCCCGATGGAGTATGAGGAGGCGTATCGCGGGTTGCTCCGGCGCGCACGGACGGGAGCGCGCCTGGCCTACTGGAACATGCTTGCGCCACGCGCTCTGCCGAAAAGTCAGGGCGCCAGGGTTCGCGTCCTCGATCAGCTCGCGCGGGAACTCCACCAGCGGGACAAGGCGTGGTTCTACAGCGCGTTCCATGTTGACGAGGTGAGCACGGGAGAGACGGCGTGATCGCTCTCACCCTGCCCACAGCGGGCACCTTCACCGGCGAAGCCGTTCGCGTGCTGCTCACCGGAGCGGGATTCCTTCTCTTGTTCGTCGCGGCGGAAGTGTGGCTTCGCGCCTTGAACCCACCGGTGGAATGGACGCGAAAGCTGGTCCACTTCGGCGGAGGGATCGTGGCCGCGGCGTTCCCGTGGATCTTCGGATCGCACTGGACGGTGCTCGGACTGGCACTGCTCTTCGTCGTCGTACTCTGGGAAACGCGGCGGCGAGGGCTGCTCGGCAGTGTCCACGGGGTGGAGCGTCGGTCCGAAGGAGCGCTCTACTATCCCGCGGCGATCTACCTCCTACTTGTGATTGGCGCGGGCCGGCCTGTGTTCTACATGATTGCGGTTCTCGCGCTGGTCGTGTCCGATACGGTCGCGGCCGTGCTGGGCTCGGCGTATGGGCGAGTCCGCTACGTCGTGGAGGCGGACCGCCGCACGGTAGAAGGCTCGGCGGTTTTCTTTCTCAGCACGTTCCTGGTCGTGCACCTGCCGCTGCTGTTGATGACCGACACTCCGCGCGCGATCAGCGTGCTCGTCGCCTTGCAGCTGGCGCTCCTGGTGACGCTGGTCGAGGGGATCAGCATCAAGGGTAACGACAATCTGGTCGTGCCACTGATGACCTTCTACCTGCTGGTGAAGCTGACGCGGCAGACCGCGGAGTTCCTTCTCTACCAGCTCAGCGCCCAGCTCGTGATCATGGCGTTGCTGGGGCTGATCGCGTGGCGGTACCATTTCGTTACGGCGAGCGGTGCAATGGGGCTCATGCTCTTCTTCTACGGCGTCTATGCGCTCGGTGGAGAAGAATGGATCGTCGCTCCCGCACTGGCGCTCGTGGGATTCAGCGTCTTCTACCTGTTCCGCTGCCGCCCCGCCGGCCACGGCAACGTGCAGTACCAGGTCATCGCGCTCTTCTATGTGGCCGTAGTGCCGGTAACTCTATTCCTGGCGAATAACGCGTTCGAGACACTGCTTCCTGGGCCGGCGTTTCTGCGCACGGGCGACCCGTTCTACCCAGCGTTCCTGGGCGCGGTCGCCGCTCAGCTGGCGCTGATCGTCTACAACCTCGATCCAGCAACGCGCAGTCGCCGGCGAGCCGCGCGCGTGGCCGAACTCGCCGGCGCGGGCGCTTTCGCGGCGACAGTGCTCCCGGGACTGATCGTGTGGTCTCCGGCCGTGCGACTGCGGGATCTGCTCATTCCCGCAGCGGTTCTTCTGGTTGCCTCAGCGCTATATCACTCTCTCTGGCGCTCGGGGCGCTGGCCGCACCGGCGGTTCTGGAACGTGCGACTGCAGTCGCTGAGCGTGGCAGGCGCGGTGCTAGTGCTGCTGCCTGTGATTCTTCGGGCCGCGAGATAGACCCTCCGGTCCGTCCGAGGCAAAGCGGGCCGCGTCCCGGTGCGGCCCAGCGCGAGTCCTCAGCCAGCGAGCAGTGCACGCAAAGCATCGGCGTTCGTCTTCGAAGCGTGCCGGGGATCGCGCGGGATCCGCCGCAGCACGCGCAATTCATCCAGCGGCCAGCCGTCGAGCGCACGCTGCAGTGCCGTCCGGAGCCGCGGGATCTCACACGGATCTGCCTCGACGCACAGTACCGCGCGTTGCTCCAATAACTGGTCGGGCAGGCCGAGGTAGGCCGCATGGGAGATCCCGGCAATCGATCGCGCACGCACCTCCGCCGGCAGCGGCCACCACACCTTTCCGTCGCGGCGCACGCGCTCACGCACGCGGCCCATCAGCCACAGGCGTCCTTCAGCGTCGAAGCGGGCAGCATCGCCGGTGCGGTGCCATACCCGCGCGCCGTCCGCGATCTTGTTGCGCCGCTCGGCTCCGGGATCCCCGAGATAGCCGCGCAGTACGTGCCGGCCAGTGACCACGACCTCGCCCGTTTCTCCCGCGGCTACATCCCATTCCGACCATCCAGCGGGCCCGATCTCCATGAGTTCGTCATGCGGTCGTACCAGCCGAAGCTCGATCTCAGGCACGGGGAATCCGGCACACACACCCTCACTGCCCGGAATTTCAGAAAGCGCGACCATCTCGTCGGCAGTGATTCCGGAAATAGGTTCGGCTTCCGTGCTGCCGTAGAGCACGTGGACAGTCCCCTGAACGGCATCCCGCAGCCTGCGCGCGAGAGGCGGAAGGACCGGCGCTCCTCCGGTAAAGATCGAACGCAGCGGCAGGGTCAGCCGCCGATGCAGACACCAGTCGGCGAGCCTTTCGTAGAACGCCGGCGATCCGCTCGAGGTGGTGACGCCCTCGCGCACGATCTGCGCGTAGATTCGGCGGGGATTGATATCGCCGGGGCGTCTGGGATCAAACGCCGGCAGAATGCTGGGGACTCCAAGCGCGAGATTATTGAGGACGAATATTGGCAGCGTCGGCATATCCACGTCGCTTTCCTGCAGGCCGAGGTGCGCGGCGAGCACCTCGTGCTGTGCCCAGAGAAATGCGTGTGATCGCACGGCTGCTTTCGGAGTCCCGGTGCTACCTGTCGTAAAAGTGACCAGCGCGGCGGAGTCGCCGTCCACGATCGCGGCACTACTGGGGCCTCCTTTCAATGCACGCGTTCCTGCGATGAAATGGCGGGGAATTCTGCGGATCGGGCCACTGGCCAGACGCAGCAGCTGGGCGCGCGCGCTGCCCACGAACGCGCGCGGCCGCGCTGCGTGCACGGCGGCGTCCAACCGGCGGCGATCCGACCACGCGTCCACGAACACGGCGACCGCGCCCGCGTGCAGGCATCCGAGAAGGGTGGTGTAGAGATGCACCGACATCGGCACGAAGACAAGCACATTGTCGCCCGCGCGCACGCCGCCGCGTTCGAGCGCGCCGCCGATAGCGTCGACTTCCTCGGCAAGCTGGGAGAAGCCCACTTTGCTGCGTCCGTCCAGCAGCGCGAGTCGTTCCGGATGCAGCCAGGCACGTTCCGCCAGCCGTGCCGCGATATTCGGATTATCGGACACCGGGCTCCGCGCGTGCGTACAGCGCGTACCGCCGGAAAGGCTGGGCGGTGTGCGCGGAGATCCGCCGTGAGTAGTTCGCGACCTGGATGAGCGCGTGGATTATCGCGTTGTAGTCTTTTGTGAGCGCCAGCCGGCGGATCTCGTCCAATAGCAGCCCACCGAGTCCGAGTCCGCGCCAGCGCTCTGCGGTAGCCATGCTCTTGACCACGACGCGATACGGCCTGCCCTGGCGCACCGCCAGCAGGTCGGGGAAAGCCAGCGCGAATGCCGCGAGGCTGGCGTCCGGCGTGCGCGCGAACAAGGCAAGATCCGGGTCGAGGCGTTCGCGCAGCGGCGCGTACATCGCACGGAATTCGTCCCAACCAATGGGCAAGTAAAAGAGATTATCCGCGAAAGCGACGAGGCTAAGGTCGTAGATAGCGCGCAGCTCGTCATCGAACCTCTCCATGCGCAGTGGCTCGATCCGAATCCCGCGATCTTCAGCCGCGCGAAGTCCCGCTGGCGCGTTAGGGTTCGCGATACTGAGATCGCGCGCTACCCTGCTTTCGTACAGAGCGGCCGGCGTGAAGCCGGCCTGCTCGAAGTGCAACGGGTACGTTGGCGGGTTCTGAGGCTCGGAGAGAAATGGCGGCTCGGGTACCGCGAAGTCGTCGTTCGGGAGCGCCAGCCGGTAACGGGACCACGTGCTGCCGTTGATCGGACCGAGCACTCGGCGCGAACCGGCGGCGGCCAGCCCGTCGGCTGCTTCACGGAGAAGCGCCACGCCCGTGGCGTCGTCTCTCGCGGCGTAATGGCCGATCATCCCTGTCACACCGGGCGCACCGTGCAGCTC
>JANLGX010000195.1 GCA_024654005.1 Gemmatimonadaceae bacterium
CCGAGTGGGGCGCGCGGCCGCCCGTGCTGCCGATGCGCGGGCACACGCTGAGCCGCCTCACGATCCACCACACGGGCACGAATCAGAACTTCAACCGGACGGTGGCGGACAAGCTGCGCGGGCTACAGCTGTTCTCGCAGCGCGACGACTCGCTCGCGAGCGGCCGGTTGAAGCCCGCGTGGCCGGACGTGCCGTACCACTTCTATGTAGGCATCGACGGCGTGGTCGGGGAGGGCCGCGACTGGCGCTACGCCGGCGACACGAACACCGAGTACGATCCGGCCGGGCATCTGCTCGTCGTCGTCGAAGGAAATTTCCAGAAGGACACGCTGACGACCGCGCAGCGCCGGACGCTCGACGTGATCGTGCCCGCGCTCGCGCGCAGCTTCGGGATTCCCGCGGACCGGCTCGCATCGCACCGCGACTACGCGCGGACCGAATGTCCCGGCGCCAATCTCTACGCCGAGCTGCCCCGGTTCCGCGAGCTCATCCGCGCGCGGCGGTGATGGAAGTACAGATCTTCGGCGTAAAGAAAAGCTCCGACACACGCAAAGCTCTGCGCTTTTTCGCCGAGCGGCGGATCAAGACCCACTTCGTGGATCTGAACGAGCGCGCCGCGTCGCCCGGCGAGCTCAAACGTTTCGCGCAGAAGTTCGGCGTGACGCGCCTGATCGATCTCAACTCCAAGCGATACGCCGAGCTCGGGCTCGGTGCCGCGCGACTGACGGACGAGAGATGGCTGGACAAGCTCGCGCTCGAGCCATTACTGCTGACGATTCCGCTGGTTCGCTGGCAAAATCGCCTGACCGTCGGGCTCGCGGAGCGGGAGTGGCAGGGGTGGATCGACGCGGAGAAAACGGTGATTGGTGATTAGTGATTGGTGATTAGTAACGGCAGCCGTAGTTACTAATCACCAATCACCAATCACAAATCACAGCCCTTCAGAACTCCCCGATGAACCCAATCTCGGGCTCGAGCCGATGCCCGAACTTCTCCTCGACCGCCTTCTGCGCGATCGCGATCAGCTCGCGCACGTCCTTCGCCGTCGCGTGACCCAGATTCACCATGATGTTGGCGTGGATGTGCGAGATCTGCGCGTCGCCGTGGCGGTATCCTTTCAGCCCGCACTGATCCACCAGTCGCCCCGCGCCGACGCCCTCGATCTTCTTGAAGATCGAGCCTGCGCTCGGATGGAATTGCAGCCACGGATGCCGTGAGCCGCGCCAGCTCAGGTTCTCCTGCAGGATCCGGTGCATCACCGCGGTGTCGCCCTTCTCGAGCTGGAACTCGGCCCACGTCACGATGTCCTTCGTGAAGTGCAGGATGCACGTGTCATAGCCGAACTCCATGTAGTCGCGGTCCACGACCTTGCGCGCGTCCGTCTCGGTCAGCAGCTCGCACCGCTCGAACACCTCGTCGATGAACATCGTCCGCTCCCGCTCGGGGGCCGGCGAGAGGAAATGCAGGTTCTGCCACACCGCGCCGCCCACCGTGCTCGGGATCCCGACGTAGTGCTCCAGCCCCGACCAGCCCCGCTCCACGGCCTGGGGGATGATGTCCGCCATGACGGCGCCGCTCTCCACCCATAGCTTTCCGTCGTCGAAGAACTTGAAGTGCTTGGCGGCGTTCCGGATGACGAGCCCGCGGAATCCCTTGTCGCCGATCAGGATGTTGGCGCCGAGTCCGAGCACGAAGTAAGGGATCCCGACATGCCGCGCCGCGATGATCGAGGACCCGAGGTCGTCCGCGGAGTCCGCTTCGTAAAAGAGGTCCGCCGGACCTCCTATTTTGAACGTGGTGTATGGAGCAAGCGGCTCGTCGCGCCGAAGCCGCGCGCTGTCGAGCGTGCGCGCCAGCTCCGCGTAGGAATCTTCCGCAACCCTGGTATCCGGTAAGGACATGGCATTAAGAAAAGGATTGACGAGGTGGCGCGCCACTCTGTGCATCGCCTTTGCCTTCGCGGCGCTGCCTCCGGCGGCCGCCGCGCAGCGCTCCGACCTCGAGAAGATCATACACCGCCGCGTGCTCGCGAACGGGCTCGAGGTGATAGTGGTCGAGAACCACGGCGTCCCGCTCGTGACCGTCGAGATCGACGTCAAGAACGGCTCCTTCACGCAGACTCCGGAGACGGCCGGGCTCGCGCACATGTACGAGCACATGTTCTTCCGCGCCAGCCGCCGGTATCCCGGCTCGGACGAGTTCGTCGAGCGCGCGGCCGACATGGGCGCGGTGTTCAACGGCTCGACCCGCGAGGAGAACGTCAATTACTACATCACGGTCACCTCCGACCGGCTGAACGACGCGGTCCGGCTGCTCGCGGCGTCGTTTCGCGAGCCGCTCTTCCGCCAGGACGAGCTCGAGCGCGAGCGCCAGGTCGTCCTCGGCGAGTACGACCGGAACGAGTCGAATCCGTTCTTCGCGGTGACGCAGGCGCTCGACGAGAGGCTCTATCCCGGGAACGCGGTCAGAAAGAACACGATCGGCGACCGCGACGTGATCGCCAACACGACGCCGGCGCAGATGCGCGCCATCCAGCGCAAGTATTACGTGCCGAACAACTCGGTGCTGATCCTCACCGGCGACGTGGATCCGGCCACTGCGTTCGCCGCGGCCGAGCGTGAGCTCGGCGACATGCCGCGCGGAGAAGATCCGTTCGTCAAGGACCCGATCCCGTCGATTCCGCCGCTCGCCGGCAACGACGCGATAATCCATGAAGCGGGCGTCGGCGCGGTGACCGTGTTTCTCCAGGGGCAGGGGCCGAGCGTCAGCGCGGATCCGGACGCGACGTACGCGGCCGACGTCTTCTCCGACGTGCTGAACGATCCCAACTCGCGGCTGCAGCAGCGGCTGGTGGACAGCGGGCTCTGGGACGGGATCGTGGTGAACTACTACACGCTCGACAACGTCGGGCCGATCACCATCAGCGGGCAGACTTCGCTGCAGCGCCTGCGGCAGGCGCTCGCGGCGCTGAACGCGGAGATCCCGAAGTTCGCGACCGCGTCCTACTTCGACCCCGAGGAGATCGCCGCCACCAAGGCGCAGCGCGCGGTCTCGTCCGCCTTCGATCGCGAGCGCTCCTCCGGCTTCGCGCACACACTCGGCTTCTGGTGGAGCGTCGCCAGCCTGGAGTACTACATGGGTTACGTGGACAACATGGCCGCGCAGACGCTGGCGGATCTCACGGGCTACGCGAGCAAATACATAGTAGGGAAGCCGAGGCTCACCGGGGTGCTGATCCATCCCGAGTCGCGCCGCTCGCTCAACCTGACGACGGCCGAGCTGATCGGAGGCGGCCGATGATCGCCCGCGCGCGCGTACTCGCAATCATGGCGCTCGGCGTGGTCACTCTCGCCGCGCGGCCGGCGCCGTCGCCCGACGACAACACCATCGCGTTCGACGTGGAAGGAATCCGCGTCATACTGCGCGAGACCGACAACAACATCGTCGCCGCCAACCTGTATCTCCTCGGCGGCGCGCGGCAGCTCACGCCACAGAACGCGGGCGTGGAGCTGATGCTGCTGCAAGCCTCCGAGCACGGCACGAGGAGCTACCCGAGGGACGTTCTGCGCCGCAAGATGTCGCGGCTGGGCACGGAGATCGTGCTCGACGCGGAAAAGGACTGGTCCATGTTCGGAATCCGCTCGACGACCGACGTGTTCGATTCGACGTGGGCAATCTTCGCCGACCGGCTGATGCATCCGCTGCTGCAGCCCGCCGAAGTGGACCTCGTGCGCGGCCAGTTTCTGTCGGGGATCAGTCAGCGCCGGGACGATCCCGACGCGCTCGCGCGCTATCTCGCGGACAGCATCGCTTTCGCGGGACACCCGTACGCGATTCCGGTGGCGGGAACTCACAGCTCGATCTCGCAGCTGACGAGCAACATCCTCCGGGAATACCAGCGCGGCCAAATCGTAAAGTCCCGCATGCTGCTCGTGGTGGTCGGGGACGTGGAGCGCGCCAAGCTCGAGTCGCTGATCCGGGGATCGCTGGCGCAGCTCCCAGCCGGCACCTATCGGTGGACATTGCCGCCGCCGGCGCCGCGGGGCGAGGCGACCGTGATATTCGAGCAGCGCCCGCTCTCGACGAATTACGTGATCGGCTACTACGCGGGTCCGGTATCGAACGAGCGCGACCTGCAGACCCTACGCATCGCCACTTCGGTGCTGACGGGTCGCATGTTCGCGGACATCCGCACGCGACGGAACCTCACTTACGACGTGCACGCGCCTTTTGTCGAGAACGCGGCGGTCCTGGGCGGGCTGTACGTGACGACGACTTCGCCGGACGTCACGCTCGGGCTGATGCGCCAGCACGTCACCGAGCTGCAGCGCGAGCTGATCGACGCGCAGGGCCTCAAGCGCCTGTCGGCGCAATTCGTGACGGAGTACCTGCTCGACAACGAGACCAACGCGGCGCAGGCCGATTTTCTGGCGCGCGCCGAGCTC
>JANLGX010000197.1 GCA_024654005.1 Gemmatimonadaceae bacterium
TGGACAACTTCTACATCATCCAGGAGCACATCCGCGAAGTAAGGACCAGTCTCCCCCGCGGTTACTACCAGGAGCTGCCGAAGCTCGCCGGCGGACCGCTGGCGGATCATCCCCGGGTGTACGAGGTGGCGACTGAGCTGATCGCCCACACCGAGGGTCACCTCGACCTCGAGAACATCACGCTGTTCGTGCGCGAGTACCAGCGCGTCGCGCCGCTGAAGCTCGGCGAGCTGTGGGCGATTCCGGCGATGCTACGCCTCGGGCTCGTCGAGAACATACGGCGAATGGCGCTGCGGCTGGAGGCGCGGCTGCGAGAGGTCGCCGTGGCCGATCTGTGGGCGATCCGGCTGCATACCGCCAACCAGCAGTCGGACCAGGCGCTGTCCACCGCGCTGAAGGAGTTCGTCGATCACCATCCCAAGCTGACACCGACGTTCGTCGCCCGGTTCCTCCAGCAGCTGCGCGGATACCAGTCGAACTTCACGCCGCTAGTGTGGCTGGAGCAGTGGATCGCGGAGGACGGACCGACCACGGAAGAGGCGGTGACGCGATCGAACCGCCGCGTCGCGCTGACGCAGATCACGGTCGTGAACTGCATCATGAGCTTGCGGGCAATCGGCCGGCTCGATTGGAAGTCGGTCGTCGAGTCGCAGAGCGCCGTCGAGCACGTTCTGCGGCGGGATCCGAGCGGCGACTACGCGCAGATGGCATTCGGCTCCCGGGACCAGTACCGGCACATCATCGAAGGAATCGCCAAGCGATCGAACCAATCCGAGGAAGAGGTGTCCCGATTGGCTGTCGAGCTGGCGAGCGCGGGTGAAGGACGCGAGCGGCACGTCGGCTTCTACCTGGTCGACGAGGGACGGCTCCGGCTGGAAGCGCGGACGGGCTACATGCCGTCGTGGCGGGAGCGGCTGCACAGGCTCGTGCTGCGGCATCCCAACGTGACGTACTTCGGCGGGATAACGGTCGCGACGCTCGGCTTCCTCGCACTGCTGGGGAAGCTCACGGATCCACTGAACACGGCGCAGCAGGCGGTGCTGCTCCTGCTCTCGGCGATACCGCTGAACGAAGTGGCGATCAACCTCGTGAATCAGCTGGTGACCTACCTGCTTCCTCCGCGAACGATTCCGCGCATGGAGTACAGGGAGACGGGCATTCCGGAAGAATGCCGGACCGTGGTCGTGGTCCCGACGCTTTTCGGAAGCGTCGGCGCCGTGCGGGAGGCGCTGGAGCACGTGGAGGTGCAGTTTCTCGCGAACCGCGATCCGCTCCTCCACTTTGCCATACTCAGCGATTTCACGGACGCGCCGACGCGGCATCGCGAGGGCGACGACGAGATAGTGGAGGCCGCGGCCGCGGGCATTCGGGAGTTGAACGCCAAGTACGCGGCGGCGGGACCCATCGGCGACGCCTTCTATCTCTTCCATCGGCAGCGGCTGTGGAACCCGAAGCAGGGCGTGTGGATGGGTTGGGAGCGCAAGCGCGGCAAGCTCTCGCAGTTCAACAAATTCCTTCGCGGAGGAGAGCGCGACGCGTTTTCCGTCATAGTCGGCGATACGGCGCCGCTGCAGGACGCGCGCTACGTGATCACGCTCGACAGCGATACCGTGCTGCCGCGGGACGCTGCGCAGATGCTGGTGGGAACAATGGCGCATCCGCTGAACCGGCCGGTGTACGACCGGCGGTACGGCCGCGTGGTGAACGGGTACGGGATCATACAGCCGCGCATCGGGGTGTCGCTGACCAGCGCGCACCGCTCGCGGTTCGCCGCGATCCACTCCGGGCACCCCGGCGTGGATCCGTACACCACGGCCGTATCCGACGTGTATCAGGACCTGTACGCCGAGGGCAGCTTCGCGGGGAAGGGGATCTACGACCTCGACGCGTTCGAGCGCTCGACCGAAGGACGGTTTCCGGAGAACCGGCTGCTGAGCCACGACCTGATCGAGGGGACGTACAGCCGCGCGGCGCTCGTCACCGACATCCAGCTGTACGACGACTATCCGACGCGGTATCTCGCCTTCACGCGCCGGAAGCACCGGTGGATCCGCGGCGACTGGCAGATCTCCGGCTGGCTGCGGGACACCGTGCCCGGTCCCAACGGACCGATGCGCAACCGTCTCTCCACGATCTCGCGCTGGAAGATCTTCGACAACCTGCGGCGCAGCGTGGTGGAGCTGGCGCAGCTGCTGATGCTCGTCGGCGGCTGGATCTGGCTCGACATCAACGCGGTTCTCTGGACGGTGATCACCGTCGCGACCATCGCGATGCCGTGGGTCATCTCGGTTCTGCTCGCGGCGCTGCGGCCGCCGGCCGATCAGTCGTGGACGGCGTACTACGCGGCGATCTGGCGTGACTGGATCGTGAGCGTGCAGCAGATCGTGCTCGCGGTGGTCTTCCTTCCCCACCAGGCCGTGATATCCGCCGACGCGATCATTCGCACGCTGATCCGGCTCGCCGTCACGAAGAGAAATCTCCTCGAGTGGCAGACCGCCTCGCAGGTGGAGCGGACGATGGGCGGCGGCCAGCGGGAAGTGTGGCGGAAGATGTGGCCGGTTCCGGCAATGAGCCTGGCCCTCGCGGCGGCGCTGGTGATCGGGCCGTGGCTGTTCCTTGCCGACGCGGGCGGTGCGCACGCGACCGGCTCAATGATCGACGTACCGACATTCATCGTGGCCCTGACGACGCTCGGACTCTGGACGATATCGCCGGCCATGGCCAGCGCGCTGAGCGCGCCGGCGATCCCGCGCGAAGTTCATCTGACGGAAGGGGAGCGGCAGGCCGCATTCAGATACGCGCGGCTGCACTGGCACTTCTTCGAGCGCTTCGTCTCGGAGGAGACGAATGGACTGGCGCCGGACAATTTCCAGGAAGATCCGACGCCGCTGATCGCCATGCGCACGTCGCCGACGAACATCGGCCTGCAGCTGCTGAGCACCGTCTCCGCGGCGGACCTGGGATTCATAGACCGGGACGAGATGCTCAACCAGATCGAGCGCGTTTTCCGCGCGATGGAGCGAATGCGCCGCTTCCGCGGCCATTTCTTCAACTGGTACGAGCTGTCCGAGCTCCGGGTGCTCGAGCCCGCGTACATCTCGACCGTCGACAGCGGCAACTTCGCGGGCCACCTGATCGCCCTGAAGCAGGCCTGCATCGGCATCGTCGAGAAGGGCAAGCCGTCCCCGGACCAGGAGAAGCGGCTGCTCGCCGTCGCCAATCGCGCGAACGACTACGCGCTGGAGATGGACTTCACCTTCCTCTTCGACGAGAGACGGAAGCTTTTCTCCATCGGCTACCGGCAGAGCAGCGACACGCTCGACAACTCCTTCTACGATCTGCTTGCGTCGGAGGCGCGGCTCGCGTCGTTCATGGCGATCGCGAAGGACGACGTGGATCCCGAGCACTGGTTCCGGCTCGGGCGATCGCTCTCCACGGGGGCGGGGACGCAGACGCTGCTGTCGTGGAGCGGGAGCATGTTCGAGTACCTGATGCCGGTTCTCGTCATGCAGTCGTTCCCGTTCACGCTACTGGACCAGACGTACCGCGGCGCGGTGCGGCGGCACATCACGTACGGCGCCGAGCGCGGCGTGCCGTGGGGGATGTCGGAGTCCGGCTACAACGCGCGGGACCGCAACCAGACGTACCAGTACCGCGGCTTCGGAGTCCCCGAGCTGGCGCTCAAGCGCGGGCTGCGCAACGACCTCGTGGTGGCGCCGTACGCCACGATGCTGGCGATGCTGGTCGAGCCACACCAGGCGATCCGCAATCTGTCCTCGCTGGAAGCGGAAGGGGCGCTGGGCCCCTACGGATTCCGCGAGGCCATCGACTACACGCGCCCGTTCGCCGGCTCCAAGCGCGCGGTCGTGGGCGCTTACTTCGCGCACCACGTGGGCATGAGCGTGGTCGCGCTGACCAACGCGCTCAAGCGGCAGCTGTGGCAGCGCCGCTTCCATTCGGATCCGCTGGTGCGCTCCGCGGAGCTGATGCTGCACGAGCGGATTCCGCGCCGGCTCACCGCGCAGAATCCGCCGAGCGACGAGACGGTCAGCCTGCGCGCGCCGCGCGAGACCGAGAAGCCGGCCGCGCGCGAGATCGACACGCCCAACACGTCGCAGCCGCGCATCGCGATCCTCGGCAACCCGCCGTACACGATTCTCGTCACCAACGCCGGCGGCGGATACAGCCGGTACGGCAACGCGGCCGTCACGCGCTGGCGCGCCGACGGCACGCGCGACTCGTATGGCCAGTGGTGCTATCTGAAGGACATGGGCACCGGGCGCGTGTGGTCCACGTCATACCAGCCGACCTGTGTCGCGCCGTCGAGCTACAGCGTGGTTTTCTCGGCGGATCGCGTGTCGTTCTCGCGCCGCGACGACGACGTCGAGACGTACACCGAGATCGCGGTCGTCTCGGAGGACGCGGCGGAAGTGCGACGGGTCACCATCATCAACAGGTCGTCGGCGGCGAAGGAGATCGAGCTCACGAGCTACGGCGAGATCGTGCTGGCGCCGCAGGCCAACGACCGCGCGCACCCCGCGTTCGGCAACTTGTTCGTCGAGACCGAGTGGCTGGAGAAGAACAGCGCGATCCTCGCGAGCCGCCGGCCGCGTTCCAACGAGGACCAGGCGATCTGGTGCGCGCACGTCGTGGCGATGGGGCCCGAGACGGTGGGCGAAATCACGTACGAGACCGACCGCGCCCGCTTCATCGGCCGCGGAAGGTCCCGCCGGTTTCCGGCCGCCATGGAGCCGGACGGCAAGCTGAGCGGAACGGTGGGCGCGGTGCTGGACCCGATATTCGCGCTGCGGGTGCGCGTGCGGATTCCGGCGGGGCGGTCGGCGCGAGTGTCGTTCACCACGCTTGCCGCCGAGGACCGCCAGCGCGCGGTGCAGCTCGCGGACCTGTATCACGATCCCTACAGCGCGCGCCGGGCGCTGGACCTGTCGTGGGCCCAGGCGCAGGCGGAGCTGCGCGATCTCGGAATCGGCCCGGCCGACGCGGCGCTGTACCAGCAGCTCGCGGGACACCTTCTTTTCCCGCACCCGGCTTTGCGCGTGACCGATCAGACGCCGCGCGCAGTGTCGTATCCGCAGGAGACGCTGTGGCCGCAGGGGATCTCCGGCGACTGGCCGATCCTGCTCGCGACCATCGACACCATCGGAGGGATGCCGAGCGTGCGGCAGCTCCTGCACGCGCACCATTACTGGCGGCTGAAGGGCGTCACGTCCGACCTCGTGATCATCAACAACATGCCGGCGAGCTACCTACAGCATCTGCAGGAGGAGCTCATGACGACCGTGATGGCGTCGAGCGAGGCCGCGCTCCTCGACCGGCCCGGCGGCGTCTACATCCGGCGCGGCGATTTGTTGAAGCCGGACGAGATGACGCTGCTGCGCAGCCTCGCTCGCATCCACGTGGAATGCGACGGACTCGGCCTCGGGAATTTTCTCGAGTTCACCGACGTGGAGCCGGAGTATCCGGCCCCGCTCGTGTCACCCACTCCCCCTCGCGCGCTGGCAGTCGCCCCGCCGCGGAAATCGGAGACGGCAATCTCCGACGGAAAAGGGCTGACGTTGTTCAATGGACTCGGCGGGTTCGGAGCGGGCGGGGAATACGAGATCCGGCTCACGGGAGACCATCTCCCGCCGGCGCCCTGGGCCAACATCGTCGCCAACGAGGTGGGCGGATTCTGCGTCAGCGAAGCGGGCTCGGGGTTCACCTGGGCGGAGAACAGCTACTTCTACCGTCTCACGCCCTGGCACAATGACCCCGTTCGCGATCCGTCGACGGACTGCATCTACCTGCGCGACGAGGAAACCGGCGAAGTGTGGTGCCCGACGCCGTCGCCGATACGCGATCGCTCCCCGTACACCGTGCGGCACGGGGCCGGCTGGTCCACGTTCGAGCACGAGCACAACGGGATCCACACTTTCCTGCGGCTCGGGCTGGCGCCGGCGGAAGCCGTGCGGATCAGCACGCTCATCCTGCGCAACAACCGCGACACCGCGCGGCGCCTGACCCTGACGCAGTACTCGGAGTGGGTGCTCGGGGTCACGCGCGATCAGGCGCAGCATCACGTGATCACGAAGTTCGACGACTCGGTGTCCGCCGTGCTCGCGCACAACTCGTACGATTCGTACTTCTCGCGGTACGTCGCCTTCGCGGCGATGAGCGAGCCGCTTACTGCGTTCACTTCGGACCGCCGGGAATTTCTGGGCAGAAACGGGAGCACCAGCAACCCGCGCGCGCTCGAGCGCGGCGGGCTCACGCGGAGGACCGGACCGTCCGTGGATCCGTGCGCCGCGCTGCAGACGGAGCTGACCCTCGAGCCAGGGGAGTCGCG
Source organism: Gemmatimonadaceae bacterium (assembly GCA_024654005.1). Classification (GTDB taxonomy): domain Bacteria; phylum Gemmatimonadota; class Gemmatimonadetes; order Gemmatimonadales; family Gemmatimonadaceae; genus JACDCY01. Next base: position 6,347 of record JANLGX010000197.1, read on the forward strand.
CGAGGTGATCTTCCTCCTCGGCGCGGCGGCCGGAGAGGCGGGCGCGCGTGAGGCGGTCAAGCGCCACCGGCGGCCGGAGGACGCAGTGTCGGCCATCGACCGCACCAACGCCGAGTGGGAGAAGCGGCTCTCGGTCATAACGGTCGCGACTCCGGACGAGGAGTTCGACCTGCTGTTCAACGGCTGGCTGCTGTATCAGGCCGTTTCGTGCCGCATGCTGGGCCGCTCGGCCGTGTACCAGTCGAGCGGGGCGTACGGCTTCCGCGACCAGCTGCAGGACGCCACGGCGCTGCTGTACGCGGAGCCGGAGATGGCGCGCGAGCAGATCGTGCGCGCGGCGGGGCGGCAGTTCCTCGAGGGAGATGTGCAGCACTGGTGGCACCCGCAGACCGGACGCGGGGTGCGGACGCGATTCTCGGACGACCTGGTGTGGCTGCCGTACGTGACGGACCGGTACATCGCGGTCACCGGCGACGAGAGCGTCCTCGATGAGGACGTGCCGTTCCTGTCGATGCGGGAGCTCAATCCCGACGAGGACGAGGTGTACGAGCTGCCGGAGACGACCGACGAGCACGCGTCCGTGTACGAACACTGCCTGCGCGCCCTGAAGCGGGCGTGCACCACGGGCGAGCACGGGCTCCCGCTCATCGGCAGCGGGGACTGGAACGACGGCATGAACCGCGTCGGAATCGAGGGCCGGGGCGAGAGCGTCTGGCTCGCGTGGTTTCTGATCGCGACGCTCCGCCCGTTCGCGGGAATCTGCGAGCGCCGCGGTGACGTCGAGTCGGCGGCCGGACTGCGCGCGACGGCCGACGCGTACGTGCAGGCGGTAGAGCGGCACGCGTGGGACGGCGAGTGGTACCGGCGGGCCTACTTCGACGACGGGTCGCCGCTGGGATCGAAGGAGAGCGACGAAGCCAAGATCGATTCGATCGCGCAGAGCTGGAGCGTGATCTCGGGCGCGGCGAAGCCGGAGCGCGCGAAGCAGGCGATGCAGTCGCTGTACGAGCGGCTCGTGGACAGGGAGGCGCGACTGGTGCTGCTGCTCACGCCGCCGTTCGACAAGACGACGCACAACCCGGGATACATTCGCGGCTACGTGCCGGGTGTCCGGGAGAACGGGGCGCAGTACACGCACGCGGCGCTGTGGGCCGTTCTGGCGACCGCTCTCCAGGGGGACGGGGATCGGGCGTACGAACTGTACCAGATGATCAATCCGATCACGCACGCGCGAGACGCGGACGAGATCGATCGTTACAAGGTCGAGCCGTACGTGGTCGCCGCGGACGTGTACAGCGCGAAGGCGCACAGCGGGCGCGGCGGGTGGACCTGGTACACGGGATCCGCCGGCTGGATGTACCGCGTCGCGCTGGAGGCGATCCTCGGCTTCACCAAGCGGGGAAATACGCTCCGCATCGACCCGCGCATTCCGGCGAGCTGGGAGCGATTCTCCATCACGTACCGGTTCGGCGCGAGCACGTACGAGATCGACGTCGCGAGGAGTGGCGACGGGAACGACGCCAGGGTCTCAGTCGATGGAGTCGCCGCGGACGACGGCGTGATTCAGCTGCGCGACGACGGCGCCAGCCACGGCGTCCGCGTCACTCTTTCTCCGAGCCCTTCGACACTGGCTCCAGCGGCGCTATAGCCGGACCGTTGAGGACCTTGCCGTACGGGTCGAACCTGGAGCCGTGGCAGGGGCAGTCCCACGTCTTCTCGGCCGAGTTCCAGTCCACGATGCAGTAGAGGTGAGTGCAGACCGCGGAGCACATGTGGACTTCGCCGCCGTCGTCGCGATACACGGCGATCTTCTTTCCGCCCGCGCGCAGCACGGCGCCCGAGCCGGCCGGCACCGATTCGACCTTCTCCACGTCCCCGGCGGTGAACCAGTCCGCGTACTGCACCATCACGTTCACGTTTTCCCTGGCGAACCTGGGCGCGGTTCTGAGAGTGATGCGTGACGGGTCGTACAGCTTCTTCCACGGATTCCCGCGCTTCACTATGAGATCGGTGAGCAGGATCCCGGCGATCGCGCCATGCGTTATGCCGTTGCCCGAATCACCGGTCGCCACGTAGATGTTGTGATCGGTCCCAGGATTCCTGCCGATGAACGCCAGGTGATCCACCGGCTCGATTATCTGACCGGACCAGCGGTACGCGACGTGGGCCGCCATGGGGAAGCGCTCGCTCACCCACTGTTCGAGGCGGCGGAACCGCTCAGCCGCGTCGTCCTTCTGCCCGGTCTTGTGGTCTTCCCCCCCGACGATGAGGATGTCGCTCGCGTCCGGGTCGGCCGCGCGGTCGGCCCGGTGGATCCGGATGTAATGGTACGGCCGCGGTGTGTCCCAGAGCAGCGTAGCGGGGACCGAATCGCGCGGGACCTCCACGCCGATGACGTACGTTCTATACGCGGCCTGCTTGGTATGGATGATGACCCAATCGT
>JANLGX010000200.1 GCA_024654005.1 Gemmatimonadaceae bacterium
ACAGTCATGCCAACCCGTACGAAGAGCCAGCCAGAATCATGGGCTCTTCCGTGGTCTGGGACGACGACGGACTCCTGGACGGGCGGATCGACCGGGTGCGCCACTATGCGGCGGATGGCGTCGGGTTTGGTGCCCCGGACAAGATCTTCAAGGAACGCACCTCGCCGAAGCGCTAGCTAAGTAGTCATCCGCATAAATATGGCAACGTATTCTGATTGCCTGCTCCCGCTCGCGCGGTGTACCCTTCTGTCCCAGGAGGACGAGGTGTATGCCGCGACAGAGCCCCTATATCATCACGCTCTCTCGGGAGGAACGACGCATCTTAGAGATCCGAGCCCACAAATATACGTTGCCATACTTTCAGGTGGTGCGGGCGCTCGTGATCCTCTCGGCCGCCGAGGGGCACGCGAATGACGACATCGCCGCCACGCTCTCCCTCGGCCGCGATGTCGTCAGTCTCTGGCGCAAACGCTTCTTCTATCAACGCGTGGCCGGCCTCGACGAGCACCCTCGCTCGGGCCGTCCCCGAGTTTTTCCCCCCAGAGGTCGTCGTGCAGGTCAAGGCGCTCGCGTGTGAATTGCCGGCGACCCTGGGCGTCCCGCTCTCGCGCCTGAGCACGGCCGACATCGTGCGGGAGGTGCAGCGCCACGGGATCGTTGCCACGGTGAGCGACAAGACGGTCTGGCGGTGGCTGCACGAGGATGCCATCCGCCCGTGGCAACATCGCACCTGGATCTTCCCGCGCGACCCCGACTTCGTGCGGAAAGCGGGGCGGATTCTGGACCTGTATGCGCGCCGCTGGGACGGCCAGCCGCTGACGCCCGACGACTTCGTGCTGAGCGCGGACGAGAAAACCAGCATTCAGGCCCGCCTCCGGCGTCATCCGTCCACCCCACCCCGCCCCGGCCAGCCGATGCGCGTCGAACACGAATACCGCCGGGGAGGCGCCTGGGCGTACGTCGCGGCCTGGGACGTGCATCGCGCCAAGCTCTTCGGCCGGTGTGAGTTAACCACCGGCATCGCACCCTTCGACCGCCTAGTCACCCAAGTGATGACGCAGTCGCCCTACGCCGAGGCCCGCCGGGTTTTCTGGATTATCGACAACGGGTCCTCGCATCGCGGCGATGCCTCCGTGCGACGGCTCCAAGCGGCTTTTCCCAATCTCATCCCGGTGCATGGGCCGGTGCATGCCAGTTGGTTGAATCAGATCGAGATCTACTTCTCGATCCTTGAGCGCAAAGCCTTGACCCCCAACGACTTCGGCTCCCTCGCCGACGTCGAGGACCGCCTCCTGGGCTTCGAGCGCTACTACGAGTCGATCGCCACGCCATTTGACTGGCGGTTCACGAAAGACGACCTCGCCGCGCTGATGAGGAAACTCGACGGAGACGCCTCCGCGCGCTCCGTCGCGGCGTAGCAGAATACGTTGCCGTACTTATGAACCGGAGTACTAAGGCCGAAGTCGTGATAAGTGAAGCAAGTTCATGTCGGTGATCCTTAGAAGCGACCCACGCGCTGTGATCGCGATTCGACACACCAGAAACTGTGGGATCCGCCTGGCGGTACAATCATGGGCCTCCGGGAACCGAGGCCGACTTCATCACTGGTACCTGTGCGTCCGTTTAGAAGCGTGGCCC
>JANLGX010000210.1 GCA_024654005.1 Gemmatimonadaceae bacterium
AGCACGCCGATGGTGAGACGGTGAAGGATGGCTAACGTGACGCCCGAGACGCCCAATGCGCTGCTCGCAGAGGCGCGGGCAAAGCCGCTATCAGTCTTCCACCACGGTTATTTCCCCGACGTTGCCGACGACCTGATATCGCGGCTGGCCGATGCGCTGGAGGCGTCGCAGGCGCGAGAGGAGAGTTACGTCGATAGCTTGACGCAAATGGCAGTAGAGCACTCTGAACAACTACGGACCATCGAATCTACTGTAACGAGACTTCAAGGTGAGTTAGAGATTGAGCGCGCGGAGTGTGCGCGTCGTGGGTTGGAATCACAAGTGCGGGTCGCGGCGTTGGTTGCGGAAGTGCAAGAACAGCCCTACACATGGGATGGGCGATTCAGTTGGGGACCACTTGAACTTCCAGTGCTGACACTCCGTGAGCATATCCGACAGCGGAAACTGGCCGAGGCGCAGGTGGCACAGGAGCAGGAGCAGGCCCACACGTACCTAGAGGAAGCGACCCGCCTCATGGCGCATCTTCAAAGGTTCTACGACGCCACGGACGACCCGGACCGCAAGGCTGAGATCGAGAGCGCCATCATTGGCGACGAATGGCCGCCCGACAAGCGGTTAGAGGCTGCCGAGGCGCAGGTGGCCGTCTTGAAGCGCGAGTTGGAGGAACTACGCAAATGACGATGGCCGACACGTTCTGGGGCCGGGTTCAGAAGGGCGACGGCTGTTGGTTGTGGGCTGGCACTCGGTCAACGACTGGCTACGGGCTGTTCAACTACCAGCGCAAGCAGCATCGGGCACACCGACTTGCCTACGTGCTGGTCAATGGAGACATCCCGGCTGGCCTTGTTCCCGACCACCTGTGCCGCAATAAGCTGTGCGTGAATCCGGCGCACATGGAAATCGTCACGCCACGCGAGAACACGGTCAGAGGGATTGGCCCGACAGCGCAGAACGCCCATAAGCGAGTCTGCAAATGCGGACGCCCCTATGACTACACCGTGACGAAGGCGAACGGCGAGACGTATCGGGCATGTAGGGAGTGTCGGCGAGAGCAGCTACGCCGAAGAACGAGCCGCTATGGCTATTGCCAGTATTGCCAGAGACGTCTCCCGCGGGCGATCTACGAGGAACACAAACCGGCGTGCAAACTCCGCCTGATCGTGGAGGCAGATGAACATGCTGACGCCTGAGCAGGCCGCCGCGATTCGTAATCACGCCCACGGCCATCGAGACCGTCACGGCGATCTCTACGGCCTGTGCGCCGACGTGGACGCGCTGCTCGCCGACCGCGACGAGTTGGCGCGGCGTCACGCTGCCGACCAGGATGCCGCCCTTGACGATCTGCGGGCCATCCTGCGAGCACTGGGCCTTGGGGACCACGCGAGGGCCAAGTCGCCCCACGAGGTCGTTTCCAGTGAGGTGATCCCGGCCATCGACACGCTCGTGCGGCGGCTGGCGAAGGTGCGGGAGTGGGCACTAGGACCGTGGTATAGCGGGTTGTCCGCGTGCGGGATTTGTGAAATGACCGTCGCAGAGGAAGACGAACGCCACGCCACCGACTGCCCAGCCGCCGAGGTATAAACCGATGCAAAGCACATCGAATGTTTGTCGGAAATGCGGTGGGCTATTCGTGCCCCGGGAGAACCACCGTCGCAATTACGGACTGTTCACGTGCACCGAATGCTCACAGAAGCGTAGGCAAGAGCTTCTGGCCGATTCGGCGCGACGAGAACGGCGCAATCTTCTAAATCGCCAGCGGCGACATAAGCCAGAGATCCAACATAAGTTACGAGCACAGAGGACACTGAAAAGGGCGTTAGTACTTGGCGAGATGGTACGACAACCCTGCCGCCTCTGTGGATCACTGGATGCCGATGCGCATCATATCGACTACGCGCGGCCCTATGACGTTGCCTGGCTTTGTCCTGAGCATCACACATATGCCCACAAGCATCCGGAAATACTCTCGGGTGACTTCACTACATATTGCCGCAAGTGTCCGCACCCGCTACATCGCCACATGGGCCAGAATCGACGCCCGTTATCGCGCCGTTGCGATACTTGCGGGTGTCGGCCCGCCCCGATGGAGGACGCGCGCTAGCGCAAGAACGGGACCGCGCGCCGCACGTCCTCGATGAACCGGTGCCAGTCCTCGATGTTGATCTCGCGGTCCATCCCTGCCACGATGAGCTGCCACGCCACGATCGCCAGCAGGATCACTCCGATGGCGATCAGCAGCCGTTTCAGTGTCCAGATGGCCGCAGCCTTGACTCTGTGCACGAGTGTCCTGCCGCCCCCCTCTGCCAGCCACGCCCCGACCAGTCCGACCTCGAACAGGATGACGATCGGGACCGCGACCATCATCTGATTCACGACGTCCATCGTAGGCGTGACAATTGCAGAGAGCACCAACGCTGCTACGGGGACGTACTTGCGAAAATGCCG
>JANLGX010000211.1 GCA_024654005.1 Gemmatimonadaceae bacterium
CTGGACGCCGCCAAGCAACTCGGCATGACCGCCGAGAAGTACGCGGCAATGCGGAACGTCAAAACGTACGAGGACTGGAAGAAAGCCCAGGCGGCCCCAACCCAGTAGCACCCCTGGGCACCCATTCCGGGCGCCCTTCCCATCGAACATAGAAGGAGCCTTGAATGGCTTTCGAATTCGCATACCGGCTATCCGGTGGCGAGCCGACCATCCAGGATCTCACCTTCAAGGACACGGAGACGCTCACCAAAGGCGACCTCGTGAACCTCGAAACGGGTGAGATCGACCTTGCCGCAACGAACGACGAAGCACTAGTCGGCGTTGCCCTGGAGACGAAGGCCGGCACCGACAGCACCACGAAGTTGAAGGTGATCACGGACGCGGACGCCGTGTACTCGGTGACTGACGCGAACGCCCGTCTGATCGGAGCAACCCTGGACGTAGCAGGGGCGACCGGCGCCCAGACCGTCGAAACATCCAGCAACAAAGAGCTCGTCTGTGTCGCCACTGTTTCGGCGACGGAGCCGACGCTCGTATCCATCATCCAGGCCCGGCATTGGTTCGCCGGTACTGCTTCCGCGTAAAGGGGGTGACTGAGACATGCCTATGACTTCAGACCATTGGGATACCCTCGTCGATCCCCGGATCAGGGAGGCGTACTTCATCGGCTACGGTCAGGAAGACCGCCGCCAGTCGATGATCGACCAGCTCTTCAGCGTCCGCCGAACCGACATCGTGAACGAGAAGGTGCAGCAGATCGGCGGTGTCTCCGCTGCGAAGTGGACGCTGTTCGAAGATGCAGGCCGGACCCCGTACGTGGAGCCGGTCAAGCATTACGAGGAGACGTTCACCCCGCACGAGTTCACGCTCGGCATCAAGGTGGAGCGGAAGCTGATTGACGACAACCGTGTGCCGGAGGCGCTTGCTCTCGCTCGCGCGCTCGGCGATTCCTCATGGCGGATGCGTGAGAAGGCTGCGGCCAACGTGTTCATCAACGCGTTCTCGGCGGCAACGTCAGAGACGCTGGACGACTTCGGAACGGACGCCACCGGCGCAGACGCCGTGGCCCTCTGCTCCGCAGCCCACCCGACGAACCCGCTCGACTCGACCGCCCTCACAAACGAGGGGACGCTCGCACTGTCGAAGGCGAACGTGTCGTCCACACGCCAGTTGCACATGGCGCTGACCGACCTGAACGGCGACCTCCTGAACATCATGCCCGACGAACTCCTGGTTCCCCCGGAGTTGGAGGACACGGCGCTGGAGATCGTCCGCTCGACGCTCGACCCGGTGTCGGCGAACAACGCGATCAACCCGCAGGCTGGACGCTTCACCGTCAAGGTGTGGCACCAGCTCACGGACGCAACCGCCTGGTTCATGATGGACTCGTCGCTGCGTAGGGAGAACCTTCGCTTCTACGAGCGCATCCCGATGGAGTTGCAGGGGCCGATCAAGGACGAGGACACCCAAATCTCGAAGTGGGTTTCCTACCAGCGGTTCACGCTGGGCTGGGTCGACTGGCGCTTCATCTACGGCCAGAACGGCTAGTAACACCGTAGGGGAGATTCAGGCGGGGGTCGGATGACCCTCCAGGCAGCCCATTGACTGGGAAGCCGACCCCCGCCCTACCACTGAAAGTGAGGTGACAGGCAGAATGGGCGTCACTAACTTCCCGAACGGGATCAATGTCGGTTCGGATGCTGGGGCGACTGCGCTCTGGCAGCTTGGTGGTACGGCGGTGAACGTGACCGCTGACGAGTTGAACGCGATTGCTGTCGCGGGTGGTTTGTCGGGTGCGGAACTTGACGTGCTGGATGGTGCTTCTGCGGGTACGGCTGTTGCGTCGAAGGCGTTTGTGTTCGGCGCGTTCAAGGATATCGACACGCTTGATTTCCAGGCGACGTCGGGTTTGAAGATCGCGGGGATTGCGGTTACGCCGACTGCCGCCGAGATCAACAAGGTTCAGGGTGTGACGGCGGGTACGGCCACCGCTAGCAAGGCGGTTGTGCTCGGAGCAGCGAAGGACATCGACACGATTGATTTCGCGGCCACGTCCGGCATCAAGATCGGCGGCACCGCTGTTACGGCGAAAGCCTCCGAGCTGAACACCCTCACGGGTGTCACCGCGTCGATGGCCGAGTTGAACAAGGTGGACGGGATTCTCGGTAACGCCCTGGCGCATGATGCGTCCGCGTTCCAGATTGTCGCGTCGGGTGCGACGGCGATCACGGGGGCGGGCACGGTTGCCACCGGGTTGGCGGGGGGGTCGGTGCAACAGGTGGTCGCATCGTTTGCTAACGCGGGCACGATCGCTCCGACCGGGGATGCCGCGTTCGTGTATGCGTATGCGGCCGGCTCCGCGGGTTCAGTCGTGTTCGAGTGCTATGACCTGGCTGGCGGTACCGCTACGAACGCTGGCACGATCAACTGGCTCGCGTTCGGCACGGCGGCGTAGCCATGGGCCGCGATCTAGCAGTCGAGTACGAGAAGCTGTATCCGGGCGCTGTCACGGATTCGGCGCAGAAGGAGGAGCGGATGGAACGCATCCTGCATAAGCGGGAGCGTTCCTCGCTCCGTCGTACCGGCCGAACAAGAGGAATCATCGTCCCGGCGTTGCCGTGGGCTAAGGAGGGGGTGGCGGCATGATGGCCCCGTACAAATACACGGCGCTCGGGTTCGGCTCGACCGCGTTCGGCACCGCGTCAGCGGCGACGCTCCCGCTTCCGGCGGGGGTGGCTGAGTCCCAGGTGAAGCTCGCCATCATCCATGTTGGGGTTGGGGCGATCAACTACCGGGATGACGGGACGGCGCCGATCGTGAACACGGCGGGGACGGGCGGGTATCCGGTTGCGGTCGGGTCGGACATCCAGTTCGACGGTTTGGTCGGCTCGTTCCAGGCGATCCCGCAAACCGCGTCCGGGTCGGCCACGTTGTCGATCCTCTACTACGGCTAGGGGGCGGGTTCATGCCTAGGATTGTGTTGGCTGACCCGACCCCCCGGCCGCAGTTGGCGTTGACCGGGCGGGGGCTGCTCACTCAGTCGTGGGAGATCGTTCAATCCACGAGCGGCCGGGCTATCACGTCGCAACTTTTGCAGGGGACGCTTATCGGGTTGCGTGCCGGCGACCGGGTGACGGGGTTGGTGTTCTGCAACCAGGCTCAGCGTGGGATTGGCACGGCACCGACGCTGATCGAGGTGAGCCTGTACCAGACGGACGGGACGCAACTCGTGACGAGCGGGAATATAGCGGCGCAGGCGGAGTGGACAGCCTCTTCAAACGTGTGGGTTCCTGCCCCGTTCACAGCGGTCTACACGGTTCCCACCGATGACGACTACTACGGCACATTTCTCCAGAACGGGACGTGGGGATCAACACAGATGCAATTGGCTGGTGTAGCTGCTAGTTCGATCAACGGTACGGCGGTCGGATCGGGTGCGAAGGTGGCTGTGCAGCAGGCTACGCAAGCGACAGCCCCGGCCTCGGCGACGTTTGCGGCGAACACCGGCAACGTCGTTTTCTGGTGCGCCCCCTACTAGCACACCCCCGAGTACGGTGGTTCCGGGCGCGATCGGATTCGTAGGTGTTGAGGAGATCGACGGGGCCACCGCAGACTGCACAGTGAAGGAGCACCGTTGACATTCACCTACAACTCGGCGAGCGTCACCACGGCACTTGCGAAGACTCGGTTGGAGATCGGGGACACCGATTCGACCGCCGTCCTCTTCACCGACGAAGAACTCAACGTCTATATCGACGCTCGCGCCGACGTGGTGCTGCTCGCCGCTGCTGACGCGTGTGACGCGCTCGCTACAAGGTTCGCGCGGGCGTATGACTTCGAGACGGATGGGCAGCGGTTCCAACGCTCTCAGATGTCGAAGGCGTACCGGGAATTGGGGAAGGGCCTGCGGGATAGGGCGGCTGGTATCGCCACGTTGACTCCGACGCGGGTGGACGGCTACTCGGACGACATCACAAACACGGATGTGTCGTCTACGGATGATGACCCCAGGCGCAAGTTCTGGGGGCCGCAAGACCACCCACCGTACTAGGCCGCGGCTAGTCGTCGCGCAGGGGAGGACGGATTGAAAATCCTGTGGCACTCGAACGGGCCGCTCTCGGGGACCGGGTACGGGCAACAGTCTGCGACGTTCTGCAAGCTGCTCAAAGAAGCCGGCCACGACGTAGCGATCTCGGCGTTTTACGGTGGGATCCCCGGCGCGATCTACCGTTGGCATGACATCCCCGTCTACCCTGGCGGACTCCACCAATACGGAAACGACGTGATCCTACGCCACGCAGCCCACCATTTCGGCGGGGACTTGCAGGACGGGCTGATCGTCACGCTGGTCGACGTGTGGGTCCTCGATGGTGCGAGCCATACGCGGGCGAGGGTGGCGAACTGGACGCCCGTCGATCACAAGCCGATGCCCGCCCACTGCCGAGCCTACTTTGACCAGTCGGGTTCGGTGCCGATCGCCATGTCGCGGTTCGGCGAGGCAGAGCTGCGCGCCGAGGGGTTCGATCCGTTGTATGTGCCGCATGGCGTGGACACGGACGTGTTTCACCCGCGCGACCGTGGCGAATCTAGGAAGGCGGTGGGACTCCCCGAGGACATCTTCCTCGTTGGGATGGTGGCCGCGAACAAAGGCTACCCGCCCAGGAAAGGATGGCCGCAGGCACTCCAGGCGTTCGCCTGCTTCTCCAAGGCGCACCCGGACGCCCGCCTGTTTATGCACACCGAACCGGCCGGACTCATCCAAGGCGTCAACCTACCCCACCTCGTGGAAATGACTGGTATCCCGCCCGAGAGGGTCATGTTCTCCGACCAGTACCAGTGGTTTATCGGCTACCCGCAAGAGCATGTCGCTACGCTCATGAGCACGTTCGACGTCTTGTTGAATCCCGCTTACGGGGAGGGGTTCGGCATTCCGATCGTTGAGGCGCAAGCCTGTGGCGTTCCGGTGGTTGTGACGGATTCGACGGCGATGCCCGAGTTGCTGGGCGCCGGGTGGAAGGTTGGTGGGACACCCTGGTATTCGGAGCAAGGCTCCTGGATCGTCATTCCCGACGTGGACGAGATTGTTGTCGCGTTGGAGAGCGCGTACACGGATGCCGCCGGCCTGCGGGATCAGGCGCGCGAGTTCGCACTCCAGTACGACGCGAAACGTGTCCTGACGGAGCACATGATCCCCGCGCTAGAGAAGGCGTGGGAGCGGACGGACCCGCCTCCAGCGTTGCCGGACGTGGTGCGGATGCCCGCAGCGCTTCCTCCGCTACCAGCCGCGGTCGCCGCATGAACCGCTGGATCGAAGTCCGGCTCAACGACGTACGGTTCATCGAACGCCTCTACATCGTTGCTGACCGGGCGGGCGTCGAGAGCATCCACCACTTCTGGGAGCCGTGGCATTCGGACGGCCCCGTTGTCCGCATCCTGAACGCCGACGAGGGAATGATCGCGGAGTGGCTGGATAAGGCTGGCGCAGGTTCGTTTACGGTCTGGGATGCGTCACCGGACGAACGGCAGTTCGGAGACAAATGGCCGACTGTCTTCCGCTTCTTCGAGGCTGCGTCTCGACTCTACGGCGCCGACGTGGAGCACGAAAAACTCGTTCATTGTGCGTTTAACGCCTGGGGGTACGGCGTGAAAGACGAGCGAAACTTCGCGCTGAACTTCGCGGCCAGGCGTCGCAGGATGCTCCGCCACGACCGCCTCTACACATACGTCTTTCGTAACCGGCGCTGCCGCTACGGATGCCACCCGGTAGCAGAATGACTCTTGCCGTTGTGACTCCGTGGCTGGACTGCCTCGAACTCACAAGCGGCTTCTGGGACGCTGTAGACGGCGCTGACGAGGTGCTAGTGGTCGACCAGGGTTCTACCCCTCCGCTCACGAATGCGGCGATACGGCTCGAGGAAAACGTCGGCTACAACCGGGCGAACAACCTTGGCCTACAAGCCGCCACGTCGGACGCGGTGCTCTTCTGTAATAACGATGTGGTGAAGACCGGCCCATGGCTTGACGGCATCCGCGAGGCGGTCAGGCCGGGCGTTCTCGTCGGCGCCGAGTTCAACCCCGGCCACCATGCGGCCGTGGACGGGCGTCCGGTGCCGTATCTGTCCGGGTGGTGTCTCGCCGGGATGCGCGCCGACCTGCTCGCGTCGGGCGGGTGGGATGAGGGGTTCGAGGAGCCCGCCTACTACGGTGACAACGACTTGTGTGCGCGGGCGCGGGCTGTGGGGATGCGGCTCGTCCACGTCCCTTGCGCGCTGACTCACCTGGGGAATTACACGACGCGCCGAGTGGACGTGTCGGCCGTGTCCGCTCGGAACCGGACGCGGTACGAGCAGCGGGTCAGAGCGTTACGCACACCTATAGCAGCGTAAGACGAAAGGAAAGCCGATGCAGGGGAAGATGGGGTCAGGTAGCGGCCAGCATATGCCGCCCGCGGAGATGATGATGACGCCGGCGCAGATGGCTGCGATGCAGGCCGAGGAGAAGGCTGTTCACAAGTCGGGGATGCCCCGGCCGACGAAGGGGAAGTAGCCTAGCCGCGAGCCTTGATGTGTAGCTGAACGACGGCGGTAAGCGCGCGAGCCTTTTCTAGCGCTCGGTCTATTTCTTGCAGCGCGTCTGCGAGTTCTTCGGCAGACATCGG
>JANLGX010000212.1 GCA_024654005.1 Gemmatimonadaceae bacterium
GGTGTCAGCTACGGGCGGTTGGATGTGCCGCGACTGCTTCACACCGATGCCGCTGGACAGGATTTACAGGATGGCGTGGTATGGCAGGTAGTACATGACTGACACCGAGGATCAGGGTAGTCGTGATGCGACCTGCCGAGAGTGCAGGGCGGGGGCGGCGCAGGTGGTAGCCATGGAGCCTGCCTGGCTCTGTATGGAGCATGGCATAGTGCGACTGAGCGAGTACCAGGCGAGGGACTCGCTGCGCTCGGCAGGTGAACGCGGGCGCTACACCGAGCTGGTAGAGGCCGCACGGGCACACTGCATTGATGCGGCGTGGCACAGCAGTCACATCATGCTGGTGTCGCGTCTCAACGACGCGTTGGACGAGTTCGCGAACGCGATTCGTGGCGAATCACAGGCGGAAGTCGGACGACTGCGGGAACTGGTAGCGGCCGCGCAGGCACTGGTGGACCTCGCGGCGAGGTGGAACAGCACTGATTGGGACAACGAGAGTGAGTACCGGCACGCTGAAGCCGAGTGCTACCGCGTGCTGGCGGACCGCCTGGAAGAGCTTCGTGGGGTAGTCGGGTGAGCGATAAACTGAACGATCCGAAGTACCTGCGCAGCCTGATCGCGGATATGGTGCTGACGTTGCGGTTCTCGCTCTGTGACCACAGAGGCATTGGTAAGCCGGGCTGCTATATGTGCGACCCACGCGTCTACGATGCCGAGCGTATGGCGCACGAAGAGGGAGATGGGCTGTAGAATTCATGGCGAGGACCGAAGCGCGGGTCGTCCGCTAGTAGGCCTCAACGGGTCAGGTTGGGGAGGAGAGGGTGAAGCTGCGTCCTCACGTAGCAGCGTTTCGATGCATTGGCGGCGATCCATCCTGCCCCTGTCAGGATGGCGACCCTTGTCACTATGTTGACATGCCTGGTTCACCAGCCATGAGCGTGATAGGGCGTTCGCACGTAGCAGTGCTTCACAACCTCAGCGCTGTTCAGATGCCGCAGCTCCTCGATAGTTGTTTTAGCGCCGGCCCCGCGTCAGCTCGAGGCATAGAACCTTGAGGGGTGGCTTCCGGCCAGGACGCCCGAAGGGGGCCAAGAACAAGCCTGAAGGCGTCGGCGAACGTGATCGCAGGCTGCTGCAGGACGCTGCGGCCGATGTCCTGACCCCTGAAGTCGTCCGAGCGGTGCTTGAAGCTGTGCTTAAGCGCGCCGAGGAGCCATCGGGGTACAAAGACAGGGAGTTGGCCCTTGCCTACGCGCTTGGGAAGCCTGAGGTGACCAGCCACGTCACCATCAGCGACGAGCTGACCGCCGAGGAGATCAGGACGCTCAGCCAGGACGCCCGCCTGCACCTCGTCCCTGAAGAGCCTGAAACCGATACCGGGTAGCGGTATCCTGCATGCCGTTACACCCCATTGCTACACCCCGCCCCCTGCCGTCAGGTTCAAGGTCGTATCTGGGTGTCAGGAGGTGAGACATCTCCTGCTAGGCCGGCTGCGAGCTCCCAAGATTCGTTTTCGCTTGTTAGTTTGCGGGGTGGACGAAACCACGCGCGCTACAAACAACCTCGGGGACCGCCAGCCGTGAGTAAGCCCTACCCCCACGTCAAGGCAGACGAATGGGTTCAGCCAGTCGAGAACGGCTACAAGATGGCCTGCTGCGATTGTGGTCTTGTCCACTCGGTGGACTTCCGCGTCGTTGATGGCCGTGTGCAATTGCGCGCTCACCGGCATAACCGCGCCACGGCTCAGATTCGAAGGTGGATGCGTCTCCGTGGTCAGTAGCCGTGCTGATGAGCCTGCTCCGTACTCGAAGTGTCCGCGTTGCGGGTCGATTGACTGGCTAGAGCCTGTTGTCGAGCCGGAGACGCTCATCGTGGTCGAAGTGACATGCGAGCGATGTCAGTGGGTCTGGCGCATCTCTGACGAGCGGCCGTCGCTGGGAGACGTTCTTGGTCAGTAGCCGTGCCGAGGCGGTCGCGGAGATGCAACTTTGCGCCAGGAACTTCCCGTACTTCCTGAAGTACGTGCGCATCAGGGATGCGAACAAGGGGATCGTGCCGTTCGAGGTATGGCCGCACTCGACGCAGGTCGCGAAGGATTGGCAGTCGGGTGAGTCATGGCTGGAGGGGAAGGCGCGGCAGCTCGGGTTCTCGTGGGAGCTGGCTGCGTTTGACGACTGGCTGCTGCTTTTCAGGGAGCAGGCTCGGATTCTGAGCATCTCGCTGGGGCAGCGAGAGTCGATCGAGCTGTTGGAGAAGGTGAAGTTCGTTCACGGGCAGTTGCCGTCATGGCTGCGGCTTGCGCCGAACCTGAGCAACCAGGAGACATTCGGGATCGGGGCCACGGGGTCGGTGATGATGGCGTTACCCTCGACGGAGCAGGGTGGAAGGTCGTTCCAGGCCTCCATCGTGCAGTTTGATGAGTTCGCCTTCCACCCGTACGCCGGCGCGAACTATGTCGCCGCGAGATCGGCGGTGGCTGATGGCGGGCAGATGTTGATCGTGTCCACGGGGAACGGGCCGAACGGGATGTTCCACGAGATGTGGAATGACCCGGATCTGCCGTTCAGGAAGCGGTTCACCGGCTGGCGCTCGAGGCCCGACCGGGACAACGACTGGTACGATCGGGAGTATCGCGCGTACCTGTCGCAGGGCAAGGCGATGTTCTTCCGTCGCGAGAACCCCGAGACCGTGGAGGAGATGTTCACCGCCTTCGTGGGGCTCGTGTACGAGTCGTTCTCGGACGAGAAGAACGTCCGGCCCGCGCCATGGCGCTGGGAGGATTCGAAATACCGTGTCGCGGGCATCGACCCCGGCCAAGGGGACCCGTTCGCGATCATTCCCATCGGGGAGCATGCGGACGGCAGGAGTCACCAGTTCGGCGAGTTCTACGAGCGTGGGACGGTCGATTACCAGACCGCCGTCGAGTACCTCATGGAGTGGCATCGGCGCGCGAAGTTCCACGGTATCTTCGTGGATGGCGCCGAGGGTACCTTCATCGCGACCCTGCGTTCACGCGGCCTCCCCGCTTACGCCGCGAACAAGGAGCGAGGCACGGGTATCGCGCTCGTGCAGTCGCATCTCGAGTCGGGCATCCACACCGTCGAGCCCGATTGCGTGAACACCATTCGCGAGTACAAGTCCTATCGCTGGGCGGAGCACCGCTCACCGGGCGAAGCCGACCCCTACACCACGTCCACGCCTGTCGATCACCACGCCGACGCGATGGATGGCAGCCGCTATGCCAAGATGGGGTTGTCGCTGAGCTTCTCCAAGACTCCGCAGGCGGGGCAGCCGGATGTCGGGCTGAAGGTGATCAAGCGCCCGCCGAAGCCGAACGAGGACGCGCTGGCACAGAAGCTCAGCCGAGGGCAGGGCATCACCAAGCCGAACAGGGCAGGGCCGGACTACAGGACGCGGACAGTGAGGGTGGGGCGATGAGCATGTCGTTGCCGGGACTGGCGCGTACTAGATGAACCTCGTGCAGGTGCCACATCTTCGCTGGCAGATGTGCGCCTGCGCTGAATGCCGGTGCTTATGGTTGCCGCGTGACTGGCCGTTCACGGTATGTCCGCGCTGTCGAGCGCACAGCCTCGCGGACGGTGAACACCTTCTCGACACTTACATCATCGAGGCTGTGCGCGAGATGACCAGCGACGAGGGGGTGGAGCGATGACGAGCGATTCACTTTCCGAAGTTTCCTTGGATTCAATCCGTCGCCCAGCCCCAGGCCGGCGGCCTACGGCCAAGCCCGAGGACTGGGCTGCTCGGCAGGGACGCGCTGCCCAGTTAGGCCTCAGTGCGTGCGACAAAGCGTGTGGCCGCCTCGGCACTGTCGGCGTGGTTCTCGAGGACACGAATCGAGTTCTTGGTCATGTCTGCGACGAGTGTTACGCGGCAATCCCGGTAGGTTGAGGGTAGAGCGATGATGAACCAGCAAATCCGCATCGAGCTGCTTGTTCGCTGTCCGGAGTGCGGGCAAGATCGGCACATTTTCTACGTCAAAGACCCATCCGCGTTCGGCCTGACGAGCAATGGGCTGATCGTATGGCTCTCGCTCCACTGTTACGAGTGCCACCACGTGGAGGAAGACACCGAGAATGCATAACTCGTTGTAGAATCTCGGTAAGCAACGGGGGTTGCTGGGATGGGGTGTGCCGGACCCGTTCGACGACGCGACGATCGACGAGATACTGCTACAGGTTTCCGTCGCCGATGACGAGGCTTCGCGCCGCCACAACAAGATCAAGGAATGGCGCGATCTCCGCTACGGCAGAGACGACGTCCTCAACACCATCCCGGTGGAGCTTCGCGCCACCGACTTCGAGTACCACTCCCCGGAGCTCGACCGCGCCATCGCCGAGCTGACCTCGTTCCTCTCCGCTTCCATCCCGGTGTGGATGGTTGATCCCGCTCACACGCGCGACAAGTCGAAGGCCGACGACATCGAGGCGGTGCTTGATGCCGTGTTCGGCCGCAACGGCGTGCTTGAGACGGAATCGGGTGGCGAGGTGTCGTACTCGGTCTGGGAGAACCAGGTCGAGAACGGCGAGGGCATCTACAAGTTCACCATGAAGCGGGACTATCCGCTTTCCATCCCGCAGCGTCGCTATGCCGACGAGTACGCGGATCAAGATAGTCGCGATGCGACCGAGCTCGAGGACAACCCGGAATACAACCCGCGCTCCCGCAAGGAGTCACGCGAGGGCAAGAAGCAGTCCCGCTACCGCGAGCGCACCGGCTCGCTCGATGCACGGCGGAAGGAGTTCTCCGAGAAAGAGTTCCCCTTCCAGTGGCGCGTGGTGGACCCACGTACCCATTTCGTGAAGACCGTCGATGGCGTGCCCGTGCTCGAGGGCGAGATCACCAAGCGCCAGGCGACCATTCTCAAGGACCACGGGCTCGAGGAGCTGACGGACAGGTCCAAGGGCTTCGTGTTCCTCGAGGAGGCCAAGCCCGCAGACGACGCGCAATCTTCCTCGCAGACGCCGATGGTGACGTGCTTCGAGGCATGGACGCGCACGAAGGGCTACTTCGGCTTCTGTGCCGCCGGCAAGAGCAACGGCAAGCGCGACATCAGGCTCTCCGCGCACAAGCAGCACCGCTCCTGGACCCACCCCTACGGGCGCACGCCGTACTACCACGCCTACGGCCTGCCATCGACTGACTCCGACGCCGCGTACAGGTACACCGGCGCGTTCATGTCGATGGTGGCGGAGATGCCACTGCTCAATCACCTCGAGACGATGCATTTCAACTCCGTGCAGCGCGGCCATTTCCCCATGTACTACCCGGTGAAGGACCCCGCGTTCAAGGGTCAGACGCCGCCGATGGACGTCGAGCAGTTGATTGGCGTCTCACACACCGACATGGAGCGCACGGAGCTCCCGCCCGGTTACCGCTGGGAGGTCATGCCCTCGGGCTTCGAGCCCGACTTGAATAAGCAGCTCGATTCGGTCCGGCAGCGCGTGATGCAGTCCGCCATTCGCGAGGTGCTGTCCGGCATCTCCGCCGCCTCGGGCGAGTCGGCCGCCCACCTCGCGCTGAAGATCGATGCCGCCCAGCGCGCCATGTCGCCCTTCGTCAGGCACCACGAGGCCCCGCGCAAGGAAATGGCCCAGTGCATGCTGAGCACGGCCAAGAAGCTGCGGATCGACCTTCACGTCACCGCCACCGAGCAGAAGCCGGACGGTACCAGGCTCACCAAGCCGCTGGTGTTGAAGGCCTCGGACATCGTTTCCACCTCGGTCAACGTCCAGCTCAAGACCGAGCTGCCCGTCGATGCGGCTGCGAACGAGACGCGTGCGATGTCGCTGATCCAGAGCGGCATGCGCTCCTACGAGACGATCGCGCCAGAGCTGCTGGGTGTCGGCGACCCGGTACGGGAGAAGGTCAGGATCAGGCTCGAGCAGCGGCAGGTGCAGATCGACGACATCGCGTTCAATGCCGCCGCCTTCCGCTTCGCCCAGAACGAGCCCGCCGAGTTCGCCAACTTCATGCAGAACGTCCAGCCCGTCGCACCCCCGAGCGGCACGGTCGGCGGCGGCCCGAACGGCACGCTCGGCGGTGCTACGGCGCTGATGGGCAGGGGCGAGGCGAAGAGCCCGAACGCGGCCCAGGTGGACGGGGGCGGTTACTGATGCCCCCTGACGATCTCGCGATGAACGACATCGTCGTTCTCTACTACGAGGAGATCGTGAAGTCGTATCGCGAGATAGCTCTGCCCTTCTTCTTCCCCGAGGTGAACGGCAAGCGCATCCCGCTGTTCAACGAGGAATCGGATGAGCGCCTCGAGCTCATCCGCCTGCGCGAGGCAGCCAACAACGTCCAGGCATTCCTCGCGGGCGAAGCCCAGCTCACCCCCGACGGTGCGATGTTCCACGACAACCAGGACGGCGCGCAGGACAGGTTCGCCGAGTTGACGGCGAAGTTCGAGGAGGCCCGCTAGTGCCGCAGCCCGGCTACATGGACAAGTTCCTTCAGCAGCGAGGCGCAGCGCCGCCCCTGCCGCCGCCTCAACCCGCTCCTCAAGCGTCGCCCTTCGCCGGTCTAGCGACGAACGAAGGCCTCACCACTGAGGCGCTGATCTCCAGCTTCAACACGTTGCTCCAACGGCAACTTAGCCTGAACCCGTACGAGGGCGCGGATGTCAGCGGCAACCCGCTCGACAACCCCGAGTACCTTCAGGCGCAATCGCGGCTCAACACCATCGGGGCCGTTCTCAGCGGACGAGGCATCAATCCCTTCACCGGACTCCCTGACCCGACAGCAGGGGGCGGCGGTGGCGGGGCGGATCACTACGCGACGGACGTAGCTCGCCAGAGCGACATCGAGCAGCTCGACTTTCAGAGGCAGGAGGCCGAGCGCTCCCAGCGAAACACCGAGTCGCAGCAGAAGATCAACTCCGTGCTCGATCTGCTCGAGGGCTCGATCAAGCGCGGCGACATCGATCGGACGGATGCGGATCGGAAGTTCCAGGGCGCGCTCGGTGCAGCACAGATCGAGTCCGATCTGCTCCAGCACTTCGCGGGCTACAACCTCCCCGCCGGGACATCGCAGGTGCCCGGCTTCGAGACGGATTCGGCCTACGGGCGGACTGTCGCTGCCCTGACCGGGCGACCGTTCGAGGGGTACGCCACGGGTGGCACGATGCCGATCGATCCAGGCATGCATACCCCCGCCCTCACGGCGGCGGCAGGACCGAGCGGTGCGAGCGGGTACGTCGGGACCGCCCTCACCAACGCCGCGAACGCGCTCGGCGGACTGGTCCCCGGTCTGCCGCAGGTACTCCCGGCGACGCCGCAATCGCCGCAACCAAGAGTCGCAGCCCCCGCCATGACGAACGCCGTGAACTTTCTCGGCGGCCTCGGCCAGTTCCGCTAGGAGAACGAGATGACTCAGTGGCGACGACGTGTGGACCCGCAGCCTGAAAAGGTGGAGGTACAGGAAGACGGTTGGGCGATGGTCACATGGCCTGAGGGGTCTCTAGTTCGAACGATGCGCATGAAGCCCGAGTCGTTAGCTCGGGTCTACTACCAAGTGGATGACGAAGGCAACGAGATCATCCCCGAGTAGGTCCGTTCAGGAGTTCACGATGCCCGCACCCACGGATGCTCAGCTCACCCAGATTCTCGGAGGCCTCTCGGGAGGCATCAACTCGGGCTCCTTCGACGCATCTCAGGCGCTCGCCACGCTCCAGGCCGCTACCGGTGTCGGCTCAGGGCAGGGCAACGAGTCGTTCTTCAACAGCCTCTCGTTCTCGCCTCAGCAGCAATCGAGCTTTACCGACATCTACTCCGGAGCGTTCGATGATGGAGGCGGTGGGGGCAGCCCCGCTCCCACCTACGCCGCACCACCCGCAGCGACACCACAGGGGGCAGGGCAGCTCAACGTCCCGCAGGTGGGCTTCGAGTGGCAGCAGCTCCGCCAGCAGGCAGAGCAGGCCGCGCTCCGGCTCGAGCAGGAGCGTAAGCAGTTCGAGCAAAACCTCGCCTTGGAGACGCAGCGCCTCGACGCCGAGAAGTCTCAGTTCCAGCAGCAGCTCGCCCAGCAGCGCGAACAGTATGTTGCCCAGCTCGAGCTCGAGAAGCAGCGCTTCGGCCTTGACGAGCAGCGCTTCACCGAGTCCATCCGCCAGTTCGACATCCAGCAGGTCGAGAGCGTCAGGCAGTTCGATCAGCAGCAGGCCTTCCAGCGGCAGGGTCTCGAGGAGAACGCCCGTCAGTTCGACACGGACCTTCGCTTCCGCGAGACGCAACTGGCCGAGCAGCGCAGGCAGTTCGACTCCTCGTCGCTCTTCAATGCCGCCACCAGCCTCGCGAACCTCCGCGCTCAAGGCCCGGCCAGCGCCGCCGAGCTTGCCTTCCTCCAGGCGGGGATGGGCATGCCCGCGATTGGCGGGTCGGCGCAGAATATCGAGCAACTGATCGGCGCGGCGACGCGAGGCGCATCGGGCCAGACCAGCCTGGACTTCAACGTCCCGCAGACCCCGGTCCCTGGCGTGAACGCCCCGATGACTGGCGGGACGCCCGCCGGTGCCTTCGGCCAGCCACAGGCCCCGATGGCGGGGACACAGGGCGGTGTCCCCGGTGCCGGCGGGGTGCCCGGCGCGGCTACGGGGGTGCCCGCCGCTGGGGGAATCCAGTCGAGCGCGGGCACCCCGCAGTACCAGCCCGTGTTCAACATCCCGAACACGCTCTCGGGCCAGCAACTCACGCAGCTCAACGCGAACCCGAATCTGGCAGGCGTGCTCGCGTCATTCGCGAAGGCGAGCGGGAACCCCGACGTGTTCACGCGCTCGATTCAGGCCCTGCTCCCGAGCGGGTACAGCGGCGTGGGAAGCGGGATCGCGGCTTAAATGACGATGCCAGACTGTGGGCACCGAACCAACCTCTCCGACGTGGGTTTCGACGCGATCAAGAAGCGGATGGACTTCTTTTGCACTCGATGCGGAGCATATGTACGGTCCGTGCCTTTCACGAGGCTCTCTGTTGCCGAGCGTGCTCGTGCTTCCCAGTTGGGCGTACCGAGCGAGTGGTTCGACTAGATGACGGATGTTCGTCGCCCCTGGTTCTCGTTCAATACGCCTGACGCCCACCGGGCGCTGGAAGCGCGCGACTTCCGCCGTACCGCCGAGGCGTCGTTGTTCCGCGTCTCGCACGACCTGAACCAGACGGGCAAGCTGGCGGACATCGTGGGCCGCAGAGCGGACCTCACGCGCCGTAACCCGATCGGCCCGAAGAATCCACCGGCCCGTTCCCCCGACTCGGACCTCGAGGCGCTCAGCGCCCCTAGAGGCTTCGATAACCCCGCCCCGCCATCTGGTGGCGGCATCCAGCCTGCCGCGAGACGGGCGCTCGTGGGGAACGACGGGTGGGACTGGAAGGTCGAGCTACAGAAGGCCGCGTCGGGTAATCTCGTGGGCGGCATTGGGAAGGGGATCGGCGCGGTAGCCGATCTGCTCCCCGACGCGGGACAGCGGCAGCAGAATCGCGCTATCACGCAGCAGAACCTCCAGACGCTCGACCGCAAGCGCCTCCACGAGGAAGGCCTGCGTCTAAACCTCGTCGGGGGGGCAGCAAGTACGCTGAGAGGTACGCTGACGTCGGTAGGTGGGAGGACGCGCCTCGGGAAGGAAGCAGCGACATTCCTCGGCGGGCTGGGCGACTGGCTGGGAGACGATGAGCGCCGACAGCAGAACCGTGCCATCACCCAGCAGAACCTTCAGACGCTCGACCGCCGCAAGCTCTTCGATGAGGGCGTGAACCTGATCGGGGCGGCAGGAACGCTGAAGTCGGTCGGTGGGGCAGGGAAGGCGCTCGCACCGAAGGCGGCCGAAGTAGCCCCTGATGTAATTCAGAAGCTTACAGGTCTCATCAAAGGCGCAAAGCCGCTACAGGCGCGGAACAAAGAGTTGCTTTCGCAGTTCCGCTCGCGGCAGGCAGGAGCCTTTTCTGGCGCGCTCGGTGAAGGCGAGGCGGGTTTCCGTTCTGGTCTCGGCGCAATGCGCGGGGCGGCGGAGCGAGTGGGCTTTCCACCGCTTCGTGATGCGCTCGAAGTGGGGGATGTGGATTCGCTGTTTTCGCGGTTGGGGCAGGCGGGCCTCCGCCAGTTCGAGCACGCCAATGCCGGATCGGCTCTCACCAACATCCTCGATGGTGTGGTCCCAACAACTTCTGAATTGGAGCAATTGGAGCGGGCGTTCCCCGGCGTAACGAAATCTCTGCGAGACGCGAAGATCGTCAGCGGTCCCGCGTTCTCGGATTACATGCGGGACGCGCTCTCGTTGCCGAGGTCTCTTCGTTCGTCGTTCGACCTCTCGGGCCTGCGACAATCCGCTACTGCTGCCTACGCTCATCCCGTGATGTTCGCGCGCAACTTCAAGCGAAGCCTCTCCGCTCTTGGCCGCGAGTCCAACTTCGAGGCCTTCATGTCCGACCTCGACAATCGCTGGTACGCCCCGTTGCGGAAAGATGCCGGCGTGGCGATCAATAGCGGCGAGCTGTCTCTCAACAAGGGCGAAGGCACGATCATCTCGACGCTCGTCAACAAAATTCCCGGCTACCGCGCATCCCAGCGCGCGTACACTGCTCTGCTTAACGGAATGCGTGACGCCCTCTTCGCCTCGATGCTCGAGGGCTATGGCGTGGACCCGTCAGTTGTGCGTGACCTGTCTTCCAGGGGCGCGAAGAACACGCTCACGAACGCCATTGGCGGCGATGAGTTGCAGCGCTGGGGCAGGCTGATCAACGTTTCCACCGGGCGCGGCGATCTCCCGGCATTTATCTCGCAGACCAAGATCGGGGGTTCGTCGTTCATGTGGGCGCCGCGCCTCATCGCCGCACGTGTCCAGTTGCCCTTCGAGTTGTTCTCGTCTTCGGCGCAGGTGCGCAAGGAGGCCGCCCGCCAGATCGTCGCGTTCGTTGGCGTGAACTCCACGGTGCTCGGCTTGGGCGCGAAAGCCGGAGTCTGGGAGGTGGAGACCAACCCCCGCTCCGCAGACTTCGGCCAGATCAGGATCGGCAACCAGCGCATTGACCCTTGGGCGGGATTCCGCCCGCTAGCCAATCTCGTCACACGCATGGCGACAGGCGAGCGCAAGAGCACTGTGACTGGCGATGTCTCGGAAGTGGATCGTAAGGAGATTGTGCAGGACTTCCTGCGCTCGAAGCTCGAGCCGCTTACTTCTACCGGCGTCAACATCTGGACGGGATACGATCAGATCGGGAACCCCTATGGGGTGAAGGATGCTCCCGGTGATCTACTGGTTTCGCTGTTCCTGACAGACCTCGCCGAGGCCGTGAAGACAGGGGATGCCGGAACGATTGCTCGTGCTGGGCTTGCCGGCGTGGGACTCGGCGTCAACACCTATGCCGAGACGCCCTACGACGAGGCCGCGAAAGCCGCTGGCTACGACCAGCCCTATTCCGCCCTCATGCCCGCTCAGAAGCAGCGGATAGATGATGCGCACCCGGAGTTGGAGGGGCAGCGTTCGCGGGAGATCATCGCGCGCGGTGGCTCTCGTGCTGACTATGAGGTCTTCAAGAACGACGTGCGCGATCAGCAGCAAGCATCGGATCTGAAGTTCTCCAGCGGAGAGCTTCCGTCTGACCAGTGGCGCGACGACTACCACGACCGGCAGCAGCAGTTGGTCGGTGCTCGCAAGGTTGCGTTCGCCAATCTCAAGGGCAAGGAGCGCACCGCCGTTGACCGCTATTACCAGGCGGTGGATGGCGCGAAGGGGGCGGACGGACAGATCGACTGGGACAAGGTTGATGTGTGGGTGAGCTCGCAGCCGGAGTCTGACCAAAACCTGATCGATGAGAACACCGGGCTCGGGGGCACGCCTACCGTCCGTAAGTTCCGCCAACTGACGGCCGATCTCAATAAGGCTGGGCTTTTCGATTTGCACGACGAATCATGGAATACCGTCAAGGCTCGCCTCCAGAAGAACGGCAAGGGCGTCTCCGCCACCTTCGAGGAGTACCGCGCCGAGTGGATCGCCGGTCGAGTGAAGAAGCTCGCTCCGAAGCTGGGCGGGACCGCTCAGGCGCGTGCCGAGCAGGAGTTCGAGGCTGATCCTGTCGCGCAGGCGGTGAGCGAGATTCAGACCGTGCTCCGGCAGAAGTGGATTCGTGAGAACTCAAAGCTTGCGCAGGCCGCGATCGAGATGGGCTACCTCAGCGCGGGGGTAGCCAACATCGGGGCTGCTACAGGGGTCGGCGTCGGCTCACAGCAGCGCCGTTCTGCCGGTGGTGGAGGAGGCTTCTCATTCGGAGGTGGAGGAGGTGGCTTCGACTTTGGTGGCGGCGCGGGAGGTTTCGACTTCGGTGGTTCAACGGCATTCGGTAGGTAGGATGCGCCCTACTACAACGGTGCCAGCCTCGGTGCAATCTCCGTGTCTTAGGAACACTTCGCGCTCTTTGCCCGCGTACCAGATGACCGCATGGAGCATGCCGTCGCGTGCAGACTTCGAGAGCACAACGTACTCGCTAGCGGTAGGAGATTTGGCAACAGTCGCGATCTCGTCTGCCGTAGCGCGCGCCGCTGCGAAGCCGCCTCCGAAGCTCAGCGCGCAACTGATCAGCAGTAGGGCAATGACGCGGAGCAAGATCGCTACCCCCGTTCGAGAGACGGTAGCACCCGGTGTATAGGTGCGAGTGCGGCACGCCGCTCTTCGAGGTGCGGGACTCCGTCCTTGTCGTGAAGCAGAAACATCACGGCTCCGTCCATGTAACGCTCATCCCGCTCTTCGAACTGCTTAAGCAGGTAGACGCGTCGGCACATAAGGGCGCTATAATCCCGTAGACGACCACCCGCAAACCGGGAGCGGCCTGACCGCCCGTTTTCCTCAATGCCATGAGGAACGGGCGGTTTGTCGTTTTCGGGAGGTAGGTCGTTGGTTACAGAGGTTTCCCAGGCCTCCGACGCCCCGGTACAGGCGGCACAGCGTCAGTCTGACACTCAGCGCAGAGAGTCGGCGGTTTCCGCTGCTCGCGATACGCTCGCTCAGACCGACGCCACGCCCCAGGCCCCGGCGGATGGCGGCACAGAAGCACCACCCAACACCGAGTCACCGCCACCCGTTGAGGGCGGCGCACCGGGACCGGCCAGTCCCGCAGGGGAACCCGCCCCTGCCGCAGCGGAGATCGACTGGAGCAACGAGGAACAGCGCGCCTCGGAGCTGACGCGTCTCCGCGCCGAGAGTGATACCGACTGGAAGCAGCGGTTCGACAATCAGCGTCGCTCACTCACTGGAGAAATCCAGGCCGAGCGGGCACGCATGCAACAGGCGGGATTGCTCGCCGAGCTCGACAGCCTCAAGAACGAAGACCCCGACGCCTACACCACGCGCCTCGAGTCGGACCCCAACGCCGCTCGAGCGATCGCCATGCGCAACAGCATGGTCTCGCCCGAGATCGTCGGTCAGGTCCGCGTCACCCTCGCCACCGAACAGGCCCAGATGCTCTT
>JANLGX010000213.1 GCA_024654005.1 Gemmatimonadaceae bacterium
CACGGGCCGCGTACACGGAGATCACCGCGGAGTACCTGCGGATCGCGAAACGGGGCGGCACCTTCCATCGTTCCCCTGGGCTGGCCCTGTCCCGCCGGCGTGCCCGTGACCGGAAGGCTCAGACGATGCGGGCTCTCACCGGAAGGCAGCCGTGACGTTCGAGGAGCTTCAGGACGCCGTTCTGTTCAACCGGTTCAAGGAGTCGATGCGAACACCGCATGTGAAGCGGTGGCTCACAAGCGAATACTCGTACGTGTGGCACGCGGCCGACTGGCAGTTCAAGCGGGTCACAGCGTTCGAGACCGGCGCGGAGCTGACTGTCACCGCCGGCGACAACACACCGACGATGCCCGCCGCGTTCGCCGAGACGATCAGCCTCCTCAACCACAACGGCGACCCTTTGCTTCAGCTCGACCCGCGCGTGTTCGAGGCCAACTACCGGAACCCGAGCGCGGGCCGTGGCGAGCCCGAAGCGTTCACCGTCGTCAACCGCCAGGTGTACCTCGCGCCCACACCGTTGACGGCGCGCACGTTCTACCTCGCCCACAGGCGGCTGCTCTGCCACAAGGCGGACGGTTCCACCGTCACGTCGGGGAAGATGAACTCGAACGCGGACACGACGATGTGGGGCGAAGACCACGACGAGGTCCTTGTCGCCGGCGCCCGCGCGCGCGGGAAGAAGCGCGAGCAGGACCCAACCTGGCAGGCCGACGAGGCCGAACGCGACCAGCTCCTCACGCTGATGATCGGCGACCTCGTCGCCGCGAACGTCGGCTCCGCGTACGGTCGGGACACTCTCTAGGGAGACCGGATGGCTCAGACGATGAAGCTGCCGCCGGTCTCAGCGTTCGAGGCTCAGGACTTCAGCGGCGGCCTCAACCTGCGTGACGCCCCCTCGAAGCTCGAGCCGGGCGACAGCCCGGATTGCATGAACATCACGCTCGACGAGCGCGGCGGCGGAGCCAAGCGCCTCGGCCTGCTCCGGATGAACGCGAGCGCGCTCGCCGGTGTCCCTAAGAACCTGTTTTACTCGAGCGCTCTCTCCGTCAACATCATTCAGATCGGGGCGTCGCTCTACAAGACCTCCGACTGGGTGACGGTCACGGCTTTCGCCACGTTCACCACGAGCGCCCGCGCGGGCCTCTGCGACTTCAACGGGAAGCTCGTCGCCGTCCACCCTGTAGACGGGGTCTTCGACTACGACGGCACCACATGGTCGTCACGGAACGCGACCGTGAAGGGCACCACGATCGCCCCCTGGCAAAACAAGCTGTGGGTCGCCGGTGACGGCGCGCGCGTGTGGTGGTCGAACGCGGGCAGCTCCGCCACCTGGACGACCGCCAGCGACTTCAACGACCTCCGTGAGAAAGACAACAAGGCGTGCACCGCCATCGGGATCGGGCAGGGAATGGACGTGGCCGGCCGGCCCGGACTCCTCGTGTTCAAGGAGGACAGCACCTACCGGATCAACTCGAGCAGCACCGGCTCCTACACCACGATCGACTCCCGTGCCGGCTGCTCCGGGCCCCTCGCGTTGGTCAGCCTGTTCGGCTACACCCTCGCCTTCAACAAGAGCGGCATCTACCGGTGCGACGGCAACACAATGGAGCTCGCCAGCTCAAAGCTCGAGCCGCTGTTCGACAAGGCGCAGATCAACCTCACCTACCTCCCCGACGTTGTCGCCGGAGTCTTCCAGGACCGCGCGGTCTTCAGCTTCCCGTTCGGCTCCGCGCAGACCACCAACAACAGAACGCTCGAGTACCATCCGCTCGACGGATGGATCGTCCCGCACGACTTCGGCGCCTCCGGCTACACCATCGACAGCACCGGGAAGCTCCTGTCGGCGAGCCCAACAGCAGCCTACGTGCGCGAGACCTTCAGGGGTGGCGACGATGAGGGCTCCGACATCACCACACGCTT
>JANLGX010000216.1 GCA_024654005.1 Gemmatimonadaceae bacterium
CGCGGACCTCGAGCACGTCGGGCTTGAACCGCTTGCCGCCGCACTCCTCGCACGGCACGAATACGTCGGCCATGAACACCATCTCCACTTCCAGCGCGCCGGCGCCCTCGCACACTTCGCAGCGCCCGCCCGCCACGTTGAAGCTGAACGTGCCCGGAGTGTACCGCCGCTCGCGCGCGAGCGGCGTCCCCGCGAAGATCCGCCGGATCTCGTCGAACGCTTTCACGTACGTGACCGGATTGGACCGCGGCGTCCGCCCGATCGGGCTCTGGTCGATCAGCACCACGTCGTCGATCGCGTCCCAGCCCGTGATCGTGTCGAATTCCCCGACGCGCTCTCCCAGATGCTGCTTGGCGGTGTGCTCGCCGTGCAGCTTGTTCTCGAGCGCGCGGTACAGCACGTCGTGGATCAGCGTGCTCTTGCCGGAGCCGGACACTCCGGTGACGACCGTAAGCGTGCCGAGCGGGATACTGACCTCGACGTCGCGCAGATTGTGCTCGCGCGCGCCGGTGGTCGTGATCCAGCGCGGGCCCGCGCGGCGGCGCTCGGCGGGCAGCGGGATGGACCGCTCGCCCGACAGGTACTGCCCCGTCAGCGGGCTCTCGCTCACGCGCGAGATCGGCCCGGCGAACACGATCTCGCCGCCCTGCTCGCCGCTCCCCGGCCCGAGCTCGACCATGTAATCGGCCGCCTTGATGGCGGCGAGATCGTGCTCCACGACCAGCACCGAGTTGCCGCCGTCGCGCAGCCGATGCAGCAGCCGCAGCAGCCGCGACATGTCGCGGGAGTGCAGCCCGATCGAGGGCTCGTCCAGCACGTACAAAGTGTCCACGAGCTTGGAGCCGAGCGAGTTCGCGAGCGAGATCCGCTGCGCCTCGCCGCCGGAAAGCGTTCGCGTCGCGCGGTGGAGCGAGAGATAGTTGAGACCGACGTCGCACAGGAAGTTCACCCGCCCGCGCGCTTCGTCCAGCACGGTCGCGGCGACGGCGCGCTCGAAATCGGACAGCGACAGGTCGTCGAGCCACGGCCGCAGCTCGTCCACGGGCATCTCGGACACCTCGGCGATTGTCTTGCCGCCGACGCGCACGTTGAGGGCCTCCGGCTGCAGCTTGGAGCCGCCGCACTCGGGACATTCCTGCGCCGTCTGGTACTGCCGCAGGAAGACGCGGATGTACTGCTTGTAGCGCTTCCCTTCGAGATCGCGGAGAAACGGGATCACGCCCTTGTAGCCGCGCGTGCGCGCGGTCAGTAGCAGCTTCTGCTGAGCGCCGGACAGCTCGCTCCACGGCACGTCCATGGGGATCCGCTCGCGCCTGGCGAACTCGCCGAGCGCGCGGCGCTTGTTGTCGTACCGCGGCTTGGACCACGGGTCGATCGCACCGCCCTTGAGCGTGCGATCCGGGTAGGGGACGATCAGCGATTCGTCGTACTCGAGGATCGCGCCGAAGCCGTTGCAGCGGGGGCACGCGCCGCGCGGGCTGTTGAACGAGAACAACTGCGGCGTCGGCGGCTGCATGCGCGTGCCGTCGTTGGCGCACTGGAAGCTGTTCGTGAACCTCAGCTCGCTGACGAGACCCGGAGCGAGCCGCGTCCGCGCGGGCTCGGCGAACAGCGCGAAGCACTCGCCGTCACCCTCAGCGAAGGCGGCCGAAACCGCCTCGGCCAGCCGCGTCGCGGAATCACTGCCAAGGACCAGCCGGTCGACCACCACCAGGAGGTCGCCCGCATTGCGGAGCGACAGACCCTGCGCCTCGATATCGTCGAGATGCATGACGGTGCCCGCCGCGCGCACACGGAGAAATCCGGCGGCGCGGAGGTTCTCCAGGATCACAGCGTCCGTCAGCTGGTCGGAGACCTGCAGCGGGAAGGCGATGTGGACGCGGGTTCCTTCGGGCAGCTCGAGCAGCGCGTCCGCGACCGACTGCGGCGTGTCGGGGCGCATCTCGCGGCCGCACTTGGGGCAGAAAGCCCGTCCGATCCTGGCCCACAGGAGCCGGAGATAGTCGTACACCTCCGTCGCCGTGCCCACGGTGGAGCGCGACGTCTTGGTGGGATTCTTCTGCTCGATCGCGACCGCCGGAGAGAGCCCTTCGATCGAATCGACGGACGGCTTTTCCATCCGCTCGAGGAACTGGCGCGCGTACGCCGAGAGGGACTCGACGTACCGCCGTTGGCCCTCGGCGTAGATGGTGTCGAACGCGAGCGACGACTTGCCCGAGCCCGAGGGGCCGGTGATCACCGTGAAGGTGCGGCGGGGGATCTCGACGTCGAGGTTCTTGAGGTTATGCTGGCGCGCGCCGCGCACGATGATGCTGTCCTTCACAGTCTCAAGCTAATACGGGCCCGAAGAAAAACCGAGAACTGCCACGTAGAACTGCCAAGCCGCGAGCTGCCAGCAAAAAGCTGCCAGCCCTCAGCTTGGCTGTTCTTGTATCTACCGATTATGCCGGTAAATCGCGAGAATCGTGTCCGAGGTGAGACCTCGATGCTGTTCGGAGCCAGGAGCTCGACAC